>CAMDHL010000134.1 GCA_945898105.1 Comamonas sp. lk
GCCGCGAACCTGGTCACAAATCAGCTTACCGCGCCGGGGGATGTAAACGCCAAGCTTAGTAAGGTGAACCCGCCCAAAACCAGCGGGACGCCGGGGGAAGCGCTTGCGGCGATAATCAGCCCTCGCCTCGCAGCGCCGCCGCCCTCAGGGCCCGCGCACGCTGGACAATCCGAAAGCTATTCGATGACCGCCTCCCGTCTCTCCCCTGTTTCTATTTCACCGGTGCAAGATATTGTGGCCGACATGCGCTTGGGCAAAATCGTCATCCTGGTGGATGAAGAGGACCGCGAAAACGAAGGCGACCTGGTACTGGCAGCAGACCACGTGAGTGCTGAGGCCATTAATTTCATGGCGCGCTTCGGGCGCGGCTTAATTTGTCTGACCCTGACGCGCGCCCATTGCGAGCGACTGCAACTGCCACCCATGGCGGTGCGTAACGGCACCAAGCACTCCACCGCATTTACGGTGTCGATTGAAGCCGCAGAAGGCGTGAGCACCGGCATTTCAGCGGCCGACCGTGCCTGCACTGTGCGTGCGGCGGTAGCCAAAAATGCGGTGCCGCAAGACCTGGTGCAGCCGGGCCATATTTTTCCGCTGCAAGCAGTCGATGGCGGCGTTCTGATGCGCGCTGGGCATACCGAGGCCGGTTGCGATTTGGCCGCCATGGCCGGTTGCACACCCGCTTCGGTGATTTGCGAAATCATGAAAGACGACGGCACCATGGCGCGCCTGCCGGACCTGCAGTTGTTTGCCGCCGAGCATGGTCTAAAAATCGGCACCATCGCCGACCTTATAGCCCACCGCAGCCGGGTGGAGTCGCTGGTTGAGCGCAAGGCCAGCCGCGAATTGCAGACGGCTTTTGGCAGCTTTCAGGCACATGCTTTTCAAGACTCCGCCGGGCATGGCGTGCATTTGGCGCTGGTACAAGGGCAATGGGATGCATCCGAAGCCGTGGCGGTACGGGTGCACGAGCCGCTCTCGGTACTCGATGCCCTAGAAGCCGGGCGCACCTTGCATTCGTGGAGCCTGGACGACAGCCTGGCATTTTTGGCGCGCGAAGGCAAGGGCGTTCTGGTGCTGCTCAATTGCGGCGAAACCGGCGAACAGTTGCTGGCACAGTTTGAAGGCACTGCCCGGCCCGCGCAAGCGCCCGAACGCGGCCGCATGGATTTGCGTACCTATGGCATTGGCGCCCAGATACTGCGCTTGTGCGGTGTGCAAAAAATGCGGCTCATGGGCAGCCCGCGCCGGATGCCCAGCATGACCGGTTACGGGTTGGAGACCGTGGGCTATATCAGCGCCAAGTCACCTTGATTTTTAATTGAAAGAAACATCCATGTTTGGTGCTGATAAAGGCAATCTGGAGCGGCAAGACCAGCGGCTCGATGGCAAAGGGCTGCGAATAGGTATTGTGCAAGCGCGCTTTAATGAAGATATTACAAACGCTTTGACCCAGGCCTGCAGGCAAGAACTGCTGATTTTGGGCGTAGCCGAACGTAACATTCATCAGGTTCAGGTACCGGGCGCCCTGGAGGTGGCCTTGGCCTTACAGGCGATGGCAGAAAAATCTAAATTCGACGCACTCATTGCCATCGGCTGCATCATCCGGGGCGAGACTTACCACTTTGAGCTGGTGGCTAACGAATCAGGCGCAGGCGTGACGCGCGTGGCGCTGGACTTTCAAATTCCGATTGCCAATGCAATTTTGACCACTGAGGATGTCAGCCAAGCGGTTGCCCGGCAATCGGTAAAGGGCAGCGATGCAGCGCGGGTGGCGGTGGAAATGGCCAATCTACTGGAAAAGATGTAATGGCCGATTCCCTTATTGCCCCGGAAACCAACGTGCAAGGTAAAAGCCTGAGTGCAACCGGTGCGCGCAAAACATCGGGCAAAAACAAACGCAGCCGCGCACGCGAATTTGCGGTGCAAGGGCTGTACCAAAGCGTTATTGGTAAAAATCTGCCGGGCGATATCGATACATTTACGCGGGATCTGTCGGGGTTTTCAAAGGCCGATGCGCTGCATTTTGATGCGCTGCTGCATGGTTGCATCGCACAGGCTGAAGCTGCTGACCAACTGATCAGCACGCGGCTGGATCGTCCTCTGTCCGAGATTTCGCCGATTGAGCGGGTAGTGCTTTGGATAGGCGTATACGAAATGCAGCATTGCCCTGATGTCCCATGGCGCGTGGTACTCAACGAGTGCGTGGAATTAGCCAAGGAATTCGGCGGTACCGATGGCCATAAATATGTCAATGCGGTGCTTAATGGCCTGGCCCCTGCACTTCGGCCAGTCGAAGTGCAGTCAGACCGGGGCCGCCAGAGTGAAGCCTGAAGCCCTTTAGTGCCCATGAAGATTTCACGCCGCGCACAAGCTATCGAACCTTTTTACGTCATGGAAGTGGCCAAGGAAGCTTCAGCCTTGGCATCTCGCGTACAAAACAGCGACCGGCCTATGGTGTTTCTCAATATTGGCGAACCCGATTTCACGGCGCCGCCCTTGGTGCAAGAAGCGGCACAACGCGCAATCCAAGCAGGTCAAAGCCAGTACACCCAGGCCACGGGCCTGCCCGAATTGCGCGAACGCATTAGCCACTGGTATCTGCGGCGCTTCGGGCTGGACATTCCGGCTAGCCGCATCGTCGTTACTGCCGGTGCCTCAGCCGCACTGCAAATGGCTTGTCTAGCGCTGCTTGATGCCGGAGACGAGGTGCTGATGCCTGACCCCAGTTACCCCTGTAACCGGCAATTTGTAAGCGCGGCAGACGCACGCGCCGTCTTATTGCCAACTACCGCCGCGCAGCGCTTTCAACTCAGTGCCGCGCAAGTGCAGCAAGCCTGGGGCCCGAACACCCGCGGCGTCTTGCTGGCCTCGCCCTCCAACCCCACGGGCAGCTCGATCGACCCGGCGGAGATGGCGCGTATCCACCAAGTGGTGCAGTCGCGTGGCGGCGTCACCCTGGTCGATGAAATTTACTTGCCACTTAGCTACGACGCGCACTTTGGCGTCAGCGCACTGGCTTTGGATGAATCCGTGATCAGCATCAATAGCTTCAGCAAATACTTCAATATGACTGGATGGCGCCTGGGCTGGATGGTGCTGCCCCCCGCGTTGGTGCCGGTGATTGAGCGCTTAGCGCAAAACCTCTTCATTTGCCCAAGCGTGATTGCGCAGCACGCGGCGCTGGCCTGCTTTGAAGGAGAGAGCATCGCGCTCTATGAAAGCCGTCGGCAAGCATTTGCAGAGCGGCGCGACTACTTTGTGCCTGCCCTTAACGCGCTGGGGCTTACGGTGCCAGTGTTGCCCGACGGCGCTTTTTACGCCTGGGCCGATTGCAGCGCCGCGTGTGCCCGATTAGGGATAAAGGACAGCTGGGACTTTTCCTTTGCCGTGATGGAACGCGCCCATGTGGCCATTACCCCAGGACGCGATTTCGGTCCAGCCCATGGCGCGCAATTTGTCCGATTTTCTACCGCCAGCTCCATGGAACAATTGCACACGGCAATTGAGCGCCTTAGACAGATGCTGACCGCATAATTTGAATCTGCCCCGCAGGCAACTTTTTTCCAAAAAGGCCAAGCTATGAACCAGGACCTCGATATTCTTCAACTCGTCATGAACGCAAGTTTTGTCGTGCAATTTGTGATGCTTTCCTTGATGCTGGTATCCATAGCCAGCTGGTCCGCAATTTTTCGTAAGATTTATGCCATCAAACGGGTTAAATCGCTCAACGAAGTATTCGAACGGGAATTTTGGTCCGGCTCCAGTCTCAACGAGTTGTACAACATGGCCGCCAGCAAAGGCGTTAACTCCGGCCCGATGGAGCGTATTTTTGCCAGTGGCATGCGCGAATTCCAAAAGCTGCGTGAGCGACGCGTCAGTGACGTAGCCACCCTGATGGACGGCGCAAGACGCGCCATGCGCGCCAGCTTCCAACGCGAAATGGACGAAGTTGAGAGCAATTTGTCTTTCCTAGCTTCCGTTGGTTCAGTATCACCTTATGTCGGCCTATTCGGTACGGTATGGGGAATCATGCACGCCTTTACTGGCTTGGCTGCGCTAGAGCAAGTGACCTTGGCCACGGTCGCGCCCGGCATCGCCGAAGCGCTGGTGGCAACGGCCATCGGTCTGTTTGCAGCTATTCCGGCGGTGATTGCCTACAACCGTTTTGCGCGCGACCTCGATCGCATCTCTATCGGACATGAAACTTTTATAGAAGAGTTCTCCAACATACTGCAGCGCAATATCAGCGCTCAGGTGAACACCGGCTCACCGCGCTAAGCGCGGCATCTAAGCCATCCAACGCCAGCAGGAGAAGCCTATGCCCGCAATCAGTTCCCGAGGTCGCGGCCGACGCGCGATGAACGAGCCCAATATGGTGCCTTTTATCGATGTGATGCTGGTGCTGCTGATCATCTTTATGGTGACGGCACCTTTGATCTCGCCAAGCATGATCAGTTTACCCAGCGTAGGTAGCGCATCCAAGCAGCCCGACGCGGTCATACAAATCGTGCTTGGGAAAGATAACAAGCTGGAGATAAAGGGCCAGGGTCCAGCAACAGCGGTAAACCTGGACGCACTGGCAAAAGCGGTGCGTAAGGCGCAAGCAGGCCGGAGCCCGGATTCCACTGCAGTGGTAATTAGTGCAGATAAAACCGTGCAGTACGAGCGCGTAGTGAAGGTGATGGATACCTTGCAGCGTGCCGGCATCGCGCGGATCGGACTGTCGGTTCAATTGGCACCCTGAACCTATGGCGCAGCTTCAGGCCCATAACGACTTTTTGCCGCCGCCCACCCCAGGCCTGCGGCGCTCGGTCTTATTGGCGTTGATCGTGCATGCCTTGCTGGTTTTGGCGCTAGCCTACGCCGTGCCTTGGCACTTAGAGAACAAAGATACCCCCCCGTTTACCGCAGAACTCTGGACCGCCCTCCCTGTGCAGGCAGCGCCACCCGAACCTGAAATACCCATCGCGCCGCCGGCTGCACCCCCACCCGTGGAAACAGTGGTCAAGCCACCTAGCCCGACCACCCAAGTGTCACCACCCGCCGCGGTGCCAGCCCAGGTGGCTGATGCCGATATCGTCCTGAGCGATCGCCAAGCCGCCAAGAAAAAGCAAGAAGAACGCGAGAAAGCCATTCAAGAAAAGAAAGCCTTGGAAAAGGAGCAGGAAGAACGCCGCCTGGCTGAAAAGCAAAAAGCTGATGCACTGGCTGAGGAGGCCAGAAAGCAAGTGAAAAGCAAACCGACTAAAGCACAGGAAGAAAAACAAGTTAGAGAACTCGAATTAGCCAAAGCGGAGGAAGAAAAACGGCGTAAGGAATTGGAAACGGCCAAGGCCGACCAAGACAAACGACGCAAGGAGCTTGAGGCGATAAAGGCAGAGCAAGATAATCGACGCAAAGAGCTCGAAGCACTTAAGTCGGAGGACGATAAGCGGCGCAAAGAACTTGAGACGGCAAAAGTAGAGGCCCTGCAGCGGCAAAAGGAGGCCGAAGCCGCCAAAAAAGTTGAAGCTGCGCGCCTGCGTGAGGAGGATGCAAAAAGTGAAAAATTGCGCACCGATGCCATTCAACGGATGAAAAATCAGGTGCCGACCACGAGCAGTGGCAACGCAACTACAAGCGGTACGGCCGCCCAAAGTGCCGGGCCCAGTGCCAACTACGGAGCCAGGGTAGTGGCAGCCATCCGACCCCATATCGAAACCATCAAGGAATTGAGCCCTAGCCTGCGTGCCGAATACGCTGTTTATACCGATGCCAGTGGAAGAGTCACCACGCCTAAACTGCTCAAAAGCAGCGGAGATGCCTATTGGGACGAGGTGGCACTCAAGGCTATCTTGAAAACCGAGCGCCTGCCGATCGACGACAACGGTCGGGTGCCTTCTCCCATGACCATCGTTTTGCGGCCTCGGGACTGAAGGCTGCAGATTGCATCATCCAATGCAAGTTGCTTAGTTTTCGCGACGGCGCATAAAAACAATCTTTGATAGGGCAGACGGTGAACCGCTTACATGCTGAATTGGCGCAGCGCTACTACTATCACAACTGACGCAATCGCAGCCGGATGCCGCTACCCGCTCACTTGCACCGCCAAGGGCTCCGGCCCGCCCATTTGCAGGGACGCGGTGCTTACTCGTAAGCCACGACCGCACGCCCTTGGTCGGCGTGGGCGCGCCAGCGGGCCAGTGCCGCATCGCTGGGGTAAAAACGGGCGGCATCGCCTAATTGCACCTCGGCGGACGCACCTTCTCCCGGCAGGGGCTGCGGGCCGTTGTCCGGGGGGCATTCCAGCATAAAGCGCACCGCCAGGCCACGCACCAATTCGCCCTGCTCGCTCATTTCGCGCTTGGCAGGAAACTCGCGCAACAGTTGAGCCAC
>CAMDHL010000135.1 GCA_945898105.1 Comamonas sp. lk
GGGCAGACGCTGCTGGAAGTGATACGCAAGTTCTACTACTCCGACGTGAGCGCTTTGCTGGTGTTGATTATCGGCACGGTGATGCTGATTGACGCCGTCACGGAACGCATACGCCACCGCCTCTTGGGCGAGGAGCGCGCGGGATGAGCAATGTCCGCACCCAGGCGCAAGAAGCGTTGCGCGCACGCTATCCCCAGCATTTCCAAGCGGTGTACCAGCGACGCACCCCTGCGCTCCTGCTTGCGCTGTTGGCCGTAGTGATTTTTGCTTTTGGCGTGCATAGCCTGGACATGTCGTACCAGCGCATCGTCGGCGGCCTGAGCGAGCTGGGTTCCATGGTCTTGCTTATGTTCCCACCGGATCCCGGCAGTTTGCACCTAGCTGGCGTTTACGCTTATGCCATGCTGGAGACGCTGGCCATCGCGCTGCTGGGAACACTCTTGGCCGCCATCGCCGCCTTCCCGCTGGGCTTTCTGGCTGCGCGAAACACCACCATTAACGGGGTCGTACAATTTTTTGCACGGCGCAGTTTTGACAGCTTGCGCGGCGTGGACATTCTCATCTGGGCGCTGATCTGGATCAACGTGGTTGGCCTGGGGCCCTTTGCCGGCGTGCTGGCCTTGTTCATGTCCGACCTGGGCAGTTTTGGCAAACTGTTCTCCGAAGCGATAGAGGCGGCTGACGATAAGCCGGTCGAAGGTGTTCTTTCTACCGGGGGTTCGTCGGTGGCAGCAGTTCGATTTGGGATCTTGCCGCAAATGCTGCCGGTGCTTTTGAGCCAGGTTCTTTATGCATTTGAGTCCAACACCCGCAGCGCCTCCATCATCGGCATTGTGGGCGCGGGTGGCATTGGTTTGATTTTGTCGGAGCAAATCCGCACGCTGGAGTTGCAGCAAATGTCCTTTGTGATTTTGCTGATTTTGGCCACGGTCTCGCTGATTGACTGGGGCTGTGCCCGCTTGCGTTTCTCGATTATTGGTGCCCGGGCTCTTTAAATTTTTATACCTACACAGAGGAATATGTATGTCGCTGAGCATCCCTGACATCGTGCAGCTATTGAGCAGCCGCGCCACCACTTGGTATGGCCAAGAGGCGGTCAGCCAGCTCGACCATGCGTTGCAATGCGCCTACTTGGCCGAGTCAGCCAACGAGACGCCGCAGACCGTAGCAGCCGCGCTACTGCATGACCTGGGCCATATGCTGAGCACCGAGCGCACGCTGGTGACCGAGCAAGACGGCAAACCCGCTAAAGACGATTTGCACCAGTTTGTAGCCTTGCCGTTTTTGCGTAGCCGATTTGGTGATGCGGTACTTGAACCCATCAAACTGCACGTAGATGCCAAGCGCTACTTGTGCGCGGTGGATGCGGGGTATTGGGATTCACTGTCTGCCGCTTCCAAGCACAGCCTGGAATTACAAGGCGGACGCTTTGACGCCGCGCAAGTGTTAGCCTTTGAAGCCCTACCTTTTTACGCCGAAGCGGTGCGGCTGCGACGCTATGACGACTTGGCCAAAGTGCCCGGGCAGATTACGCCGCCTCTGTCGCACTACGCGGATGTAATGCATCAAGTGTCAACAGCCTAGGCCCAGACCATTAGGCACTGTCTGCGCCGTACAGCGTTTGAAAATTTCCGGGTTCAAACGCCTTGATATAGGCCTCTTGTTTGTGAGTCTCTATCGCGCCAGGACGGTATTGGCGCACCCGCGCCATTGCCGCCTCGGTGCTCAAGCCCCAGGCCTTAAAAAGCGTAGCGGCCAAGGTACCCGTGCGGCCCTTGCCATGGGCGCAATGGATTAGGATATTGCCGTTCTGGAGTGCGCCAGTGAGTTGCGGGACAAGACGGATCCATTGCGCGGTCACGGTCAATGAGGGCACGCCAAAGTCCACCACAGGCAACTGGTGCCAGCCAATACCATGCATACCCAAATGGTGCGGCAGATTCTTTGCGCCCAAACGCTGCAACTCCTTGGTGCCCAACAGGCTCACGACGGTCCTCACGCCCTGCGCAGCCATCTGCGCCACATCCACCGCGAGCTGCCGCTCCGACTCGGGGCTGCGATTGGCGCCACCCGCGCCGGGACAGGCGGACATGCCTACCAGGCCCAGCCAGGGCGAGGGAGCGAAATCGATACTTAAGGTGGTGATTGCTGGATGGGTCACGCTCAATTGTGCACGCGAGCTTGCTACGCCCTTATGACAAGGCGCATGCGAGCGAAAGCCGGGCCTCAAAAACGGCGCGAAGTCCCATCGGCTCAATCGTCAGCGGCATGGCTGCACCTATGGAAAGAGCAGCACTCACCGCAGCCTATGCCGTGATAGCCCAGGCTATCGCAGCCATTGTCGTGTTGGTGCCCTTGATACTGTCCGAGGTACAAAGCTATGGGATTGATCCCGTGTACTTTGGCATCCTATTTTTAGCGGCGATGGAAATGGGCTTTCTGTGCCTACCAAAGTTAAATCACCCTTGCGCAATCAATTGGTTTTTTTGTCTGCACCTGGTAGACCGAGGCACGGTACGCGCCGCAAACGCAGTGCAAACCATGCTCAGGCCAGGTGCACGGTAGGGATGCTGAAGCTATCGGCGTAGGTGAAGTAAATTGAGCTAAAAAACATGGCCGCCATCACCATGGCTGTGGGATAGAGCACCAAGGCAACGGCTTCTTCACTGCCAGACAAACCGGCCACCAACACCACGCCCAGGCCGATGACCATAAAGGCCAACATCCACACCACGCTGTAGACCGTGAACGCGCCGATATTGCGTATGCACGCCACCATGCTAAAGAACAGGCTTTTCATCGGACTGACGTTGTCCCAATAGACCAGTGCCGGTGCGAACCAGAACAAGAGCGACAAAGGCATATAAAACACCAGCGCCACTATGGTGGCGGCTTCAAATGCCGGGTCTTGCAATACCTCACTGCTGACCGCACCGCCCAGTAAATACATTTGTGCAAATTTGCCGCCATCGGCCAGGGCAGACAGGCCCAGCACGCCTACAAAACCCAGTGCATAGAGTACGCCCAAAATCATCATGGCTCGCAACTGCGCACGACCAGCCCGAAATCCGGCAAATAAAACGCTGGGCATGGGGAACTGGCCTTTGAGCGCCTCTTGCGTGGCCACCATCAGCCCCAGCGTCGC
Source organism: Comamonas sp. lk (assembly GCA_945898105.1). Lineage (GTDB taxonomy): Bacteria > Pseudomonadota > Gammaproteobacteria > Burkholderiales > Burkholderiaceae_C > Allorhodoferax. Next base: position 3,146 of record CAMDHL010000135.1, read on the forward strand.
ACCGGGCAACAGGGCCAGAGCCAGCACATTGCCGATGATAGGCACCATGGAAATGACGGACATCAGCGCCATAAAAATAAAAAACAGACCGGTCAGCGCCAGCGGTTGGCGCAGAAACGTGCGCATGCCCAGCTTGACCCAGAGGATGCCTTGGCGTGCGGGAACGATATGAAGTTTCATGCAGTAGGACTGGTGGCGCCTGATGGCGCACGCCAATGAAGAGGGTGGGCAATTCGATGGCGCAGTATGCGCTCAAAGGGGGCAGGGTCGTGTGCCTTGAGCATGGTCGCTTGGCGTGGCAGGTGTAAGTCCCACAAGCGCGAGAGCCAAAACCGCAGCGCAGCGGCGCGCAGCATGCTGGCAAAGACGGCGTGTTCTGCAGCTTCCAAGGCTCGCACGCCTGTATAGGCTTGCATGAAGGCATCGGTGCGGGCTGCGTCGGCTGCGCCGTTGGCGGTGTCCACACACCAGTCGTTCAGGCAGATGGCGATATCAAATACCCAGGCGTCATGCCCGGCGAAGTAAAAATCAAAAAAGCCGGTCAGCTGCGCGCTACCTAGTGTGTCGGGGGCAAACATCACGTTGTCGCGGAACAAGTCGGCATGGATGGGGCCGCGTGGCAAGGCCGCGTAATCTGCGCTTTCCGCTAGAGAAGCCTGCACCTGCAATTCATTTTTTAACAGCACGCTTTGATCGGGCGTGACAAAGGGCAGTACTTCGGGCACGGTCTGCTTCCACCAGTCCAGGCCACGCAAATTGGGTTGCTGCATGTCAAAGCTGCGACCGGCCAGATGCATGCGTGCCAGCATGGCGCCTACTTGCGCGCAATGGTTGGTTCCGGGCTGCAATTCGCTTTTACCTGCCAACAGGCTCACCACACAGCTAGGCCGCCCTTGCAGGCTGTGCAGCAATTGGCCTTGCGCATCGGCGGCCGGGTCGGGCACGGGTATGCCGTGCTCCGCGAGGTGACGCATCAAGCGCAGGTAATAAGGAAGTTGCTCGGCGCTTAGGCGCTCGAAAAGAGTAAGCACATAGCGCGCTTGCGCGGTGTCGGCAAAGTAATTGGTGTTTTCAATGCCCCCGGCGCAGCCCTCCAGACGGGTCAGCGGCCCCAGCCCAAGGGTGCGGAAAAAGGCATCGGCCTGGTCGAAGGAAACTTGGGTGTAAACCGCCATGAAGCAAACCTGAATGAGGGGCGCAGAGCCGAGAGGCCGTGCGGACTATGTGGGCGCCAAGACCAGGGCAGACCCGCTGTGGCACCGGGCGCGATTGTAGGCGGCGCTCTTTGCCCCCCAAGGCGGCAGGCAAAATGCCGCCATGCACCCCAACTCCACCGCTCCCACGCCCGCTTTGTTGCTGATTGACGGCTCCAGCTACCTATACCGCGCTTTTCATGCCATGCCCGATTTGCGCGCTGTGCCCGGTGACCCCACCAGCACCCCCACCGGCGCGCTGCGCGGCATGGTCAACATGATGCAGGCCCTGCGCAAAGAAGTGCCTGCCGCCTACGTGGCCTGTGTGTTTGACGCCAAGGGTCCGACCTTCCGGGACGCCATCTACCCGGCTTACAAAGCCCAGCGCGCACCCATGCCCGATGATTTGCGTGCCCAGATCCAGCCGATTCACGAAATGGTCCGCTTGCTAGGCATGCAAGTACTGGATGTGCCAGGCGTCGAGGCCGATGACGTGATAGGCACCCTGGCCGTGCTGGCTGCGGCACGTGGCATGAATGTAGTGATCAGCAGCGGGGACAAAGACCTGGCGCAATTGGTCAACGAGCGCATCACCATCATCGACACGATGAACGGCAAGCGCCGCGATGTGGCGGGTGTTTTGGAAGAGTTTGGCGTACCGGCGCACCTGATGCTGGACTATCAGAACTTGGTCGGCGACACCGTGGACAACGTCCCTGGCGTGAGCAAGGTCGGGCCGAAAACCGCAGTGAAATGGTTGCAGGAGTATGGGAACCTGCAAGGCGTAGTTGACAACGCGGCCGCTATCAAAGGCGTGGTCGGCGAAAACTTGCGCAGCGCCTTGGAATGGTTGCCCACGGCGCGCCAGTTGCTCACCATCAAAACCGATTGCGAACTCAAGGAATGGCTGCCCTCGCTACCCGAGTTCTCTGATTTGCTTTGCGGCCCAGAGGACTTGGCGGGTTTGCATGCGTTTTACCTGCGTTTTGGTTTTAAGGGTCTGGCAGGCACAGTCGCCGGGCAATTGGAAAAAACGGTGGCAAAGTCCCAGAGCGCAGGCGCGGATTTGTTTGGCGACATTGCGGCGCAAAGCCCTGCAAGTGCTGCAAACACTCAGGACCAAAGTAGCGAGGCAACGCACTCCTTGCTGGCGCGTGCCACCGACTATGAGACGGTGTTGGACCATGCAGCGTTGCAACGCTGGCTGGCGCTGATTGCATCGGCAGCGTTGGTGTCGGTGGACACGGAAACCACTTCACTAGACGCCATGCGCGCCGAAATCGTGGGCATCAGCCTGAGCGTGGCGGTAGGCGCTGCCGCCTACATCCCACTGGCGCACCGCTACCCGGACGCACCGGCCCAGTTGCCGCGTGACGAAGTATTAGCCCTGCTCAAACCCTGGCTCGAAGACGCCACCAAGCCCAAGCTGGGGCAGCATGTGAAATACGACCGCCATGTGTTTGCCAACCACGGAATCGAGGTGCGCGGTTATGTACACGACACCATGCTGCAAAGCTACGTCCTGGAAGTGCATAAGCCGCACAGTCTGGAGAGTCTGGCAGAGCGCCATTTGGGCCGCAAAGGGCTGAGCTTTGAAGACCTGTGCGGCAAAGGCGCGCAGCAGATCGGCTTTGACCAGGTGGACATCGCCCGCGCCTCGCAATACGCCTGCGAAGATGCGGACCTGACGCTGGATGTACACCAAGCGTTGTGGCCGCGCGTGCAGGCCGACGCCGGCTTGCTTTTTATCTACCAGCTGGAAATCGACAGCAGCGAGGCGCTGTACCGCATTGAGCGTAACGGCGTGCTGATCGATGCCCCGACGTTGGCCGCGCAAAGTCAGCAATTGGGTGCTCGTATTCTGGAGCTAGAGACAGAGGCGCACGCCCTCGCTGGGCAGCCATTTAACTTAAGCAGCCCCAAGCAGATCGGCGAGATATTTTTCGTGAAACTGGGTCTTCCAGTCGTCAAAAAAACCGCCACCGGCGCGCCCAGTACCGATGAAGAAGTGCTGGAAAAACTGGC
>CAMDHL010000136.1 GCA_945898105.1 Comamonas sp. lk
CACTTGCTTGACGATAACTAAATTTGGGCCTATATTCAGTCGAATTAAAGCAAAGGGTTTGCAATGCCATCCGTTACCAACATCAAGTCCATCTCTTATCTTAAGAGCCACGCTGCTCAGATTGCCGACGACCTGGGAATGAATGGCAATCCGTTTTTCATCACCCAAAACGGCGAGGCCAGCATGGTGGTTGAAGGCCTAAAGCAGTATCAGGAAAAGGAATCTCTGATTGCAGCCCTGAAAATCATGGCATTGGGTGAAAAAGACCGTCTGCAAGGCAAAGGCATCTCTGCGGCTGACTCGCGGGCCCAGTTGCTGGCTGCCCGCCAAAGTCGCAAATAATGGCTCTCTTCATTCTTCCAGATGCACAGGAAGACTTACTCTGGTTGCAAGAGTACATGCTTAACAAGTGGAGCGAGGCTGACTGGCTCAAGGCCGAGGAAGCGATCTTTGAAAAGCTGGCACTGGTTGATACGGGATTTCTAAACGGTGCGCCGGTCCAGGAACTTGCATCGGTTGGCATCTTTGAATACCAAAATGTCTTTACCTCACACCACAAGTTGGTATACCGCCGCATTAATGCAGACGTTTATGTCTACGCTATTGCAGCGCACAGGCAGGATTTCCCGACGCTGTTGATGAAGCGCTTATTGAAAATCTAATCGACCGTCAGAGCCTGAGACATTGTCAACGTTGCACTACCCGAAAAAGTCAGGCGTCTTGGCAGGTCGGACAGCCTAATTGCCGTCTCAAATCGCCAAATACTGCTGACGCAACTCGCTGTTTTCGATCACATCCTTGGCGGTGCCATCGAACACGATTTCACCCATGTCCAGAATCAGCGCGCGGTCGGAAAGGTGCAAGGCCGCAATCGCGTTTTGTTCCACGATGATGGTCGTAAACCCTTGTGATTTGATTTCTTGCAGAATTTTTTCGATCTCGCGCACGATCACCGGCGCAAGGCCTTCGTAGGGCTCGTCCAGCAGCAGAAGTTTGACATCACGCGCAAGCGCACGGGCCACCGCCAGCATTTGCTGCTCACCACCAGACATGGTCACAGCTTCTTGCTTGCGCCGCTCGGCCAGGCGCGGGAAGTGATCATAAATGCGCTCAATGGACCAGCCGATCGGCTTTTCAATCTGGGCCAGTTGCAGGTTTTCTTCCACCGTTAGGCTGGGGATGATGCGCCGGTCTTCAGGCACCAGGCCCACGCCCAAGCGCGAAGCTTGGTAGGCGCTCATGGTGTGCAGTGGTTCGCCGTCTAGCCAAATTTCGCCTTGTTGGAGCTTGGGGGCGTCCAGACGGGCAATCGAGCGCAGTGTGGAGGTTTTGCCCGCGCCGTTGCGTCCGAGCAAGGCGACGATCTCACCCTTTTGGATTTGAAAACCCACGCCTTGCACGATATAGCTTTCGCCATAGTAAGAGTGCATATTGCTGCACGAGAAATAAGCGTTGGGTGCGGTCACAGATGCGCTCCTCCTAGGTAGGCTTCCTGCACGCGCGGGTCATTTTTGATGGCGTCGGGTGCGCCTTCGACAATGATGGCGCCTTGTGCCATCACGCTGATTTTTTCGGCCAGCGAGAAGACCACGTGCATATCGTGTTCGATGATGATTTTGGTGACTTTGCCATCGCCCAGGCGTTGCAGAAGGTCGATGGTGCTATTGGTGTCAGCGCGCGACATACCTGCGGTGGGCTCATCCAACAGCAGCAGCTTGGGTTCCTGGGATAGGCACATAGCCAGTTCCAGGCGGCGCTTGTCGCCCCGCGACAGGCTGTTGGCGACCATATCGCGCTTGGCATAGAGGCCCACGTCTTCGAGCATGTGTTTAGCGACCTCATGCACATGGGCTTGTTCAGCGGCACGTGACCAGCCATTCAGCCGAAATTCACCATCGCGGTGCGAGAAAGCCGGAATCAGTACGTTATCCAAAAGACTTAATTCACCAAAAATTTCGGGCGTTTGGAATACGCGCACCACGCCGGCTTGGTTGATCTGATGCGGTTGCAAGCCGACCAGCCTGACGATTTGCTGACGCGGGTAAATTCCCCATATTTTCAAAGGGGTTTCGAACCTACGCGGGCCTGACGCCTTATTGCACCAGAGCGCCGCCTTCAAACCATTTTTTAATCAGCGCGCGCTCTTCTTCGGTAATTTGCGTGGCGTTATTCATGGGCATGGCGCGCAAGACCACAGATTGTTGGTACACCGCTTGCGCATTTTGGGCCAGCAGCGTCGCCGAATCCAAGCGGATATTCTTCATTTGCATGGCCTGGCCGTGGCAGCCGTAGCAGCGATTGGCAATGACCGGTTGAATTTGCGCGTAGCCGATGGCGGCGGTGGCCTTAGTGGCATCCACAGTCAAGCCTGAACCCGAAGCCGCTCGCGCTGCCGGTTCCGGTACAGCGTCAGTCGCACCGCTGGTATTGGCCCCCATGTTGTCCGCAGCGCGCGGCGGTGCCATCGCTGCAATCAGCAGGCTGATAAGTAGCACACCCGCTGCCGCATAGCGCCAAGGGTGCCGGTTGCGTCCCAGCTTGTAGCCATGGCGGAGCACAAAAAACTGGCGGATGGCCGCGCCCGCCGCCATCATCCCGATCAGTACCAGCCAGTTTTGCGGATGGCTGTAGGTAAAGCTGTAATGCGTGCTGAGCATGGCAAACAGCACCGGCAGGGTGAAATAGGTGTTGTGCACGCTGCGCTGTTTACCCCGCATTCCGTGCACCGGGTCCACTGGTTGGTCGGCGCGGATGCTTTCGATAACTTTGCGCTGACCGGGGATGATCCAGAAAAATACATTCGCGCTCATGCTGGTTGCGAGCATTGCGCCCAGCAGCAAAAAGGCTGCGCGTCCGGCAAACCAGTGGCAGGCCAGCCAAGCCGCCGCGCAGACCAGCAGCGCGACCAAAGCGCCGACAATGCGGTCGCCGCCGGGTCGCTGGCCCCACACGCGGCAAATCGCGTCATAAGCCAGCCAAAAAACCACCAAAAAAGCCAAGGCGGCGGCCACGGCGGCGGCGGGCGACCAGTCCATTCGTGATTTATCGATCAGGTAACTATCCGCGTTCCACAGGTAGGAAATCGTGAACAGTGCAAAGCCGGTCAGCCAGGTGCTGTAGCTCTCCCAATAAAACCAATGTAAATGCGCCGGTAGCTCGGGCGGGCGTACCGCAAACTTCACCGGGTGGTAGAAACCGCCGCCATGAACTGCCCAGAGTTCGCCGCTGACGCCCTGGCGTTTGAGGTCCTCGTCTTGAGGGGGTGTCAAGCTGCTGTCTAAAAAGACAAAATAAAACGAAGCGCCTATCCAGGCCACTGCAGTTACCACGTGCGCCCAGCGCAGTAGTAGATTGGCCCATTCGAGCAGATAGGTTTCCATGGATGGGGTGCTTTCTGGTGGTGCGCGAAATTGTAGGTAGCCTTCGCGCTGCTCAGGCTGGGCGCCAGTCTGGAAGGGCTATTAGCTGCGCTGCGACCGAAACCGCAATGACTTCAGGCCGTTTATCGCGCAGACCGGGTAGCCCGATAGGGCTGGTGATGTGGCTCAGTTCGGCGGCCGCAAAACCGCGCGCCTCCAGCCGCTGGCGGAAAGTGGCCCACTTGGTTTTGCTGCCAATCAGACCGATAAAGGGCAGGTCGGCGTGCGTGCGCTGGCGCAGCAGGCAGGCGGCCACAATGTCCAGGTCCTCGGCGTGACTGAAGCTCATGATCAGGACGCGCGAACCCGGCGTCAGGTCGGTCACCGCGTTCTGCACTGGCTGAGAATGTTCGCATCTCACATTGGCCGCCACGGTATCAGGGAAGGGCGCATCGCGGCTGTCGATCCAGTGCACATCCAGCGGCAAATTGGCAAACACCTGCACCAGCGCATGGCCCACATGGCCGCCGCCAAACAAGGCCACTGCTTGGTGGCCGGACTGCATCTGCTGGCGCAGCCGCGCAATGTCGGTCGCGCTGACGGCCTCAAAGACTAGGCTGACGCGGCCACCGCAGCATTGGCCCAAGCTAGGGCCCAGCGCGTAGCTTTGTTCGCGCGCCAAAGTGGGCTCTGCGCGCAGTGCTTGGGCGTGTGCGATGGCGTCTTGCTCAAGGCGCCCGCCGCCTATCGTGCCTAAGGTACTATCCGAAAAAACTGCCATCCAGGCACCGGTTTCGCGCGGCACTGAGCCACGTGTATCCCGTACCTGCACCCAAATGGCATCCGCGTCCTGAAGCCGGTGTAGAAAACGGTTAATCAGGCTTTGCATAGGGGAGATTTGTTTGCTGCGTACCGCGCAGGAAAGGAACCGTATGAGCCAGGGTGGGTCTGCTTTGCGTACGTTCAGTAGGTACACCTGCTGCGGCCTTGTGTTGGCCTTGGCTACCCTGATTTCCGGTTGTGCCGGCTTGCATTTGCCTGTTACGCATGCGCCCCCGGTCGAGGTCAAGACTTCGGCTCCTGATCCCATAAGTCCTGCGCCCACCGTCCAAGTGGTTAAACCCGTCGAGGTCCACACGACGGTTCCAACGCCCGTAGAGCCTGCGCCAACTACAGTCCAAGCGACTAAACCCATTGAGCCTGTGCCCGTAGTGCCCGCCCCTGCGAAGGAACCCGAGCCGCTTGTGGCCCTGCTGTCTCCATCCGCAGCACCAGCGCAAGGACCGCATGCGCCAGGCTCGCAGGCCTTGAGCGCGCGTGAGTACCGCAAAGACGCCGCGGGCCATTTGTATAAAAGATACTCGGATCGTATTTACAAAGGCACCTTGCCCGCGATGTTGCGCGCCGTGGCGGTAGTCGAGGTAGATATAAATCAGCAAGGGGCGGTTACGGGTTTTCGCTGGATGCGCGCGCCGCGGCACGTGCCGACGATCATGACGGAGATTGAGGGCATGGTCTATGCCTCGTCGCCTTTCCCTGTGCCGGATCGGATGGGGCCGGTGACCTACACCGAGACCTGGTTGTGGGACAAGAGCGGGCGTTTTCAATTACACACCCTTACACAAGGGCAAAAATAGCCTGTAGGCAAGGCGGAAGTGCCCACCTACGAGCCCCGGTAGGTGGAGTAGCTCCAGGGGCTGACCAGCAGCGGCACATGGTAGTGGGCGCTGGCATCGGCGATGCCAAAGTCGATGCCCACCTGGTCTAAAAATGGCGGCTCGGGCAAGTCCGCGCCGCGTGCGCGAAAGTAATCAGCCACTGCAAACTCCAGCCGGTAGCACCCCGTGCGCAGCGCGGCGTGTTCGTACAACAGACCATCGGGGTTGCGACCATCGCTATTGAGCACCAGTTCTTTGACCAGTGTGCGCTGTGCTCCCTGCACGCTGTACAAGCGCACCGCCATACCCGCCGCCGGGGTGCCGTGCATGGTGTCCAAAACGTGGGTGCTTAGGCCCATAGTCGATTCCCCTCAAATAGGGCGAAAGTGTAATCATTGCTTGCTAGGTGATATGCCCTAGCTGTGCCCCTGCTTTACCGCTACCAGCGCCCGCATGGCACATTACGACACGACCGCCCCCTATCCCCGCGACCTGATCGGCTACGGCCGAAATCCCCCGCATCCGCAGTGGCCTGGTAAAGCGCGCGTGGCGGTGCAATTTGTGCTCAATTACGAAGAGGGCGGCGAAAACAGCGTGTTGCACGGCGATGCCGGCTCCGAGCAGTTTTTGTCTGAGATGTTCAACCCCGCCGCCTTTCCTGACCGCCATATCAGCATGGAAGGTATTTACGAATATGGCTCGCGCGCCGGGGTCTGGCGTATCTTGCGCGAATTCGAAAAACGCAAGTTGCCGCTGACGGTGTTCGGCGTATCCACCGCCATGCAAAAACACCCCGAGCTGTGCTCTGCATTTCAAGAGCTTGGCCACGACATTGCCTGCCATGGTTTGAAGTGGATTCATTACCAGAACATCGACGAAGCCACCGAGCGCGCCCACATGCATGAGGCCATGGACATACTGCGCGACTTGTGCGGCGAGCGCCCTTTGGGGTGGTATACGGGGCGCGACAGCCCGCGCACCCGCCGCCTGGTGGCCGACTACGGCGGCTTTGCCTACGACAGCGACTACTACGGCGACGACCTGCCGTTTTGGATGCAGGTGCAAAAAACCGATGGCACCGTGGTACCCCAACTCATCGTGCCCTACACCCTGGATTGCAACGACATGCGCTTTGCGCTGCCGCAAGGCTATTCGCACGCAGACCCCTTTTTTCAGTACATGAAGGACAGTTTTGATGCGCTCTACGCTGAAGGCGACCCGCAAGGTGACAACGCTCCCAAGATGATGAGCGTCGGCATGCATTGCCGCTTGCTGGGACGGCCTGGCCGCATCACCGCTTTGCAGCGCTTTTTAGACCAT
>CAMDHL010000137.1 GCA_945898105.1 Comamonas sp. lk
TTTGCGCCGGGCGGCACCACTGACATCCTGGCTCGTGCTATCGCGCCGGAGTTAGGTAAGGCGTTCGGTCAGTCATTTGTAATCGAAAACAAAGGCGGTGCAGGCGGCAACATCGGCGCCGAACTCGTCGCCCGAGCAGCGCCTGACGGCTACACCTTGCTGATGGGCACAGTGGGTACGCACGGGATCAACAAATCCTTGTATGCCAAATTGCCTTATGACCCGCAAAAAGACTTTGCCCCCATCACCCTGGTCGCCGGTGTGCCAAACGTCATGGTGATGAACGCCGAGAAGGCTAAGACACTTGGGATAAATACCGTGCCCGATTTCATTGCCTATGCGCGCAAAAACCCGGGCCGGCTCAACATGGCTTCCAGCGGCAACGGCACCTCGATCCATCTGGCTGGTGAATTGTTCAAGTCGATGACAGGCACTTTTATGACGCACATCCCTTATACCGGGTCGGCACCGGCCCTGATGGGCTTGGTCTCCGACCAGGTGGATGTGATGTTTGATAACTTGCCCTCGTCTATGGCCTTGATTAAAGCGGGCAAGCTCAAAGCCTTTGCCGTGACCTCAGCCCAACGCTCGGGCGCGATGCCCGATGTGCCTACCATCGAAGAGGCCGGACCACTTAAAGGTTTTGATGCCAGTAGCTGGTTTGGATTGCTGGCTCCGGCAGGGACGCCGCCCGACATCGTCAAAGCCATACAACGTGAAACCGCCAAGGCCCTGAACTCGCCCGCAATCAAAGAGAAACTATTGGCCCAAGGCGCGATTCCTAGCGGGAACACGCCTGAGGAATTTACCTCCCTGATTGACGCAGAAATCAAAAAATGGGCGCCGGTCGTTAAAAATTCTGGCGCGCGAGTGGACTAAAAGCGCAAGCTGGCTAAAAGCGTTTTCAACGCGCAAGACTATCGGGGGAAAGATGCTCAAAGGCCTTCACCACAATGCCTACCGCTGCCGTGATTCTGAAGAAACGCGCAAGTTCTACAGTGATTTTTTAGGTTTGCCGTTGGTACAAGCGTTTCAAATTCATGAAACAAAAAGCGGCAGGGCCACCAAGACGCTTCATTCTTTTTACCAAATGGACGATGGCTCCTGCCTAGCGTTTTTTGAGGCGCCGGACATGCCCTTCGAGTTCAAGTTACAGCATGATTTTGACTTGCATATTGCGCTCGAAGTGAGTCAGCAAGACCTGCACACCATGTTTGCTAAAGGCAAGGCGGCAGGGTTTGAAACGCGTGGTATTTCGGACCATGGTTTTATCGATTCGATTTATTTCCGCGATCCCAATGGCTATGTGATCGAGCTCACGGCCAAGCGCGACGGGCATGATGCGTATATGCGAGCGGCGCGCGCATCAGCGCATCAGGTTTTGACGCAATGGCAGGCGGAAAAATCAGCGCCCGCGCCTTGAAGTCGGCGCGCCTGGTTTGAGGGCGAGCGTGGCGGCGTCTAAGTTGGTGCAAAAGCACCATGTCTATGTGGTGGAGTTGTCACAAGATGTCTGGCGCGACGCGCATTTCCGAAAGTGCAACCCGACCACCTGCGCGCCACAGCCTTGCGTCTATGTTGGGATGACTGGGCTGGACCCAGACCTGCGCTTTGATAAGCACAAGGCCGGGATCCAAGCGAGCAAATACGTGCGCGACTACGGCTTGCGACTGCTGCCAGAGTTGTTTGAGCACCTCAACCCAATGCCCTACGAGGATGCTCGTTACATGGAGGTTGACCTGGCGATCCGCTTGCGCCAGACGGGCTACGGGGTATGGCAGGCCTGACCTGCTCGCCCAGCTTTAGTTCAGTGCGTCTTTGAGAGCCTTGCCAGGACGAAAACGCGGCGCCTTGGAGGCTTTAATTTTGAGTGCTGCGCCAGTTTTCGGGTTGCGCCCAGTACGTGCTTTGCGCTTAGTGACACTAAAGGATCCGAAGCCGACCAAACTCACGGTGCCGCCTTTTTTCAGGGTCTTGGTCACTGCCTCAATAATGCTGGACAGGGCGCGACCGGCAGCGGCCTTAGAGATATCCGACTTGGCAGAGATGTGCTCGATGAGTTCAGTCTTGTTCACGGTTTGGCTCCATATTTTTAGGTGGCTGGGAAAAAATATTCTAGCCCAGCCGACTGACTTTGGGATATTTTTGTGCGGTCAGATTTGCTACTTTTTTGGGTCGGACCGGCTCCGGCGAGAGTCCCGCTCCGCGGCTCTGGGGGCTGCGCTACGCTGACATATTGCGCGCCAGTCGGCCCGCTTACACTGCACGCCTCTCCGGACCTGCCTTGCGCGTAAGCCGTTAGGGGGGCACTCCGCGGCCACTAAAGATTAAGCACATCTCCAACATGCATCACAACCCAGTCCGGGGCATTTTCTACCTTTGTATGGGGGTGCTGGTTTTCTCTTTGCAAGATGCCATCATCAAGCAGGTCAGCGGCAGCTATGCTTTGACCGAAGTGGTGTTTATCCGGTCTTGCGTGGCTGCGCCCATATTACTAACGCTGGTCTGGCGCGAGTCGGGTTGGCGGTCTCTGTTCGCTTCGCACCTGGATACCTTGGTGCTGCGCGCCACGGTCATGTTCGGCGCCTATGCGGCGTATTACATGGCCTTTCCCGCTTTGCCCTTGGCAGATGCCGTGGCCCTGTATTTCACGGTGCCTTTGTTTGTCACGGCGCTGGCCGGCCCCATGCTGGGCGAGCGCAACGGCTGGCCGGTTTGGGCTGCGGTGCTCTTAGGTTTTGCGGGCGTGATGGTGATGCTGCAGCCGGGCACTGGCTTGTTCAATCCCGCAGCTTTGCTTTCCCTGCTGGCGGCGGCGTTTTATGGTTTGGCGATGTTGCTGGCGCGCAAGCACGGCTCCAGCCTCTCGGCGGCGGTCATGGGTTTTTATCAGAACGGAGTGTTTCTGGTCGGCGCCGGTTTGGTGGCTCTAATGTTGCATCTTGCGGGCATAGAGCACGCGGTACACCCCAGCATTGCCTTTGTCGTGCGGCCGTGGACAGTGCCCACGCTGTTTGATGGTCTGATGATTGGTCTGTGCGGCGTGGTGGCTTCCATCGGCATCATGCTGTTGACCAGTGCTTACCGGGTGGCACGGGCCAGTACGGTCACGCCTTTTGAGTACACCGGTATCTTGTGGGCACCATTGTGGGGGTTTTTGTTTTTTGATGAATTGCCGCGCGCCACTACCGCAGCTGGTGCCGCCGTGATCGTAGTGGCTGGACTCATTGCCCTGCGCGTGGCCAAATCTGAACCTGAACCGGAAAGCCAATCCGAAATCGATCTCCAAACCCTCGCCATGGGCGATACGGCAAGTAGCGCGAAGGAAGCCCGTCATGATGTCAGCCACTAACTACCTCGAATCAGACCTGCAGCGCGACACTGCCGATGCCCTCCAAGGTCTGGTCGTTTTGCAGTTTGGTACCAACTGGTGCGGTTATTGCCAAAACGCGCAGGCGGTAATTGAGCCAGTCATGGCGTCCCGATCGGATGTCGGGCGCTACCTGATTGAGGACGGCCCGGGTCGTCCTTTGGGGCGCTCGTACCGGGTAAAGCAGTGGCCCACCTTGGTGCTTTTGCGCGATGGGCAGGAAGTGGGTCGATTGGTCCGACCGCAGGATGCCACCCAATTGCAGGACTTGTTGAAGGCGGCAAGCTGCTAGGACGAAAGTGCGCTAGATGCGCGCTTCGAGTTGTGATGCTCACTAACTCCAAACGCCGCCAGCACCGTTAACGTGCGTTGGTGCAGACGTAATTGAATTGGGCAATATCCAACTCGGCGTTGGGTACTGGGAAGAAATCCGGCACCGAGCTGAATGTGTATAGCGGATCGCCTTTACCAAATTTACCGGACATGATGACCGTCTTTTGGGTGCGGTGCATGCCTTTGCTGCAGTCAAAGTCCTTGAGCTCTTTGATGGAATTAAAGTCTACCCACGAAACAGGTGGGGGAAAGCGCTTTTTTTGCGTTTTCGAATAGTCTCCCATGATCCAGGCGGTGGCGATATTGCCATTGCGTTGTAGGGATTGCGGATCCACATACATGGTGAAATCAGGCGACTTACCGATGGCCACCCAATTGGCCCAGGCGTTGGCGGTGGTCAGCAACAAAAGTAGTGCTACTCGCAGCATTGTCCAACTCCTGGCCATACAAGATGGCCTGATGTTTGTAGGTTATTGCTAAAGAACTTTAAGCGCGCCCATAGTGTTCCCGCTGGCCAAGATGTCATTCACTTCAAAATGTCACCGATACACAGATATTTGATTTCCACGTAGTCGTCGATACCGAAGTGCGAGCCTTCGCGGCCCAGTCCTGACTGCTTGACTCCGCCAAATGGGACGTGCTCCGTCGCCAATATACCGACGTTAATTCCGACCATACCGTATTCAAGGGCTTCTGCCACGCGGTAGATGCGTCCGATATCTCGGCTGTAGAAATAGCTGGCCAACCCAAACTCGGTTTTGTTCGCGGCATCAACGGCCTCCTGCTCGGTCTCGAATTTGAAGATGGGCGCAAACGGACCGAAGGTTTCTTCGGTGGCGCATTGCATGTCTGCGCTTGCGCCCGAAATGACCGTTGGTTCGAAGAACTGCCCGCCCAAGGCCTTGCCGCCCGTCTCTACTTTGCCGCCTTTGGCAATCGCGTCGGCCACGTGACGCGTAACTTTGGCCACCGCAGCGTCTTCGATGAGCGGGCCTTGCACCACGCCGTCTTCAAAGCCATTGCCTACCTTCATGGCTTTGACTTTGGCGGTGAACTTGGCGACGAAGTTGTCGTAAACCCCAGACTGCACATAAAAGCGGTTGGCGCAAACGCATGTCTGGCCAGCGTTGCGGTATTTGCTGGCCATGGCGCCTTCGACCGCCGAGTCCAGATCGGCGTCGTCGAAAACGATAAAGGGCGCGTTGCCACCCAATTCGAGCGACATTTTTTTCACTGTGGGTGCGCACTGCGCCATCAGGATGCGGCCCACTTCGGTCGAGCCAGTAAAGCTCAGATGGCGCACGGTGTCGCTGGCGCAAATCACTTTGCCCACGGCAATCGAGTTATCGGCATCGGCGGTAATCATATTGAGCACGCCTGCCGGAATGCCTGCGCGTAAAGCCAATTCGGCAGCGGCTAGCGCGGTTAACGGCGTTAGCTCGGCGGGCTTAATGATCACCGGGCAACCGGCGGCCAAGGCAGGGGCCACTTTGCGGGTGATCATGGCCAGCGGAAAGTTCCAGGGCGTAATGGCCGCGCATACGCCGATGGACTGCTTGATGACCGACAGGCGGCGGTTGTTATCAAACTGGGGCAGGGTCTCGCCGTTGATGCGCTTGGCCTCTTCGGCAAACCACTCTACAAAGCTGGCGCCGTAGGCAATTTCGCCTTTGGCTTCGGAAAAGGGTTTACCTTGCTCAGCGGTCATGATGCGCGCCAAGTCTTCCTGGTTGGCCATCAAAAGGTCAAACCATTTGCGCAAGATGATGCTGCGCTCTTTACCCGTCTTGCTGCGCCACGCCGGCCAGGCGGCATCGGCAGCGGCAATGGCCTGTGTGGCCTGGGCTGGTCCGAGGTTGGCAACATCTGCCAGTTTGTGGCCGGTGGCGGGGTCCAGCACATCAAACCGCGAGGGCCCGGCCACCCATTGGCCGTTAATCAAGGCATCGGTTTTTAGAAGGCTGGGGTCTTTGAGCTGAGCTAGGGGAGAAGTATGTTGTGTCATGGGGCGAATAGGGTGCTGTTGGGGAGAAATAGGGGCGCGGTTACGTTGCCCGTCATCATACGATGGCGCTAAGGCGCCCATTGGCCGGAGCATTGCGCCGTCTTGGCTGCCTCAATAGTCGCTAGGAGTGCGTGAGTAGTTACTTTTGCCACGCACTTTGGCGCGTTACCTAGCCCTGCCAAAGTAGGCGCTGGCGGCGTTAAAGTAGCGCCAACCTGTCAAAGGAATTCATCATGGCTCTTATCAACTACATCACCCAGATTAACCTGGACTTCGGCGCCGTCGCGCTCTTGCGCGCCGAGTGTGAGCGCGTGGGCATGCGCAAACCGCTGATCGTCACCGATGCCGGTGTGCGTGCAGCAGGCGTGTTAGACAAAGCGTTGGCAGCGCTTGGCGACATACCGCATGCGGTGTTTGACCAGACGCCTTCCAACCCCACCGAAGCGGCGGTGCGCGCCGCAGTGGCTGTGCTCCAAGCCCATGGATGCGACGGCTTGATCGGCGTGGGCGGCGGCTCTAGCCTGGACCTAGCCAAAGGCGTGTGCA
>CAMDHL010000138.1 GCA_945898105.1 Comamonas sp. lk
GTCATAAAAATAATTGCCGCAGATGCCGTGCACGCTAGGCGGAACGCCAGTGACGATGGACAAATTATTGGGATTAGTAAACGTGGGCACCACGCAATCGGCGACGATGGCGGTGCCGTGCTCCAGCACATTTTTCATCCAAGGCATATGCCCTATTGCCACCGCCTGGGCCAGGTAGTCGGGCTCACATCCATCCACGCACACCACCACTACGGGGCGTGTAGGTAAAGCGTAGTGGCGCTGGTTTACTTGCAATGCCATAAAAGTACTTTCTTACACATTTAGCTACTTGTCTTGCCCGTCGCATCGGCCGCATCCCCGCTGCGGGCGGTGCGCTCGCGGCTTTGCTGCACATGGCGGCGTAAAGTGTCTGCTGCAAGCTTCTTATTGCGCGAGCGGATGGCAGCCAGCACCTCGCGGTGTTCTTGAATCGATCCGGTCAATAGGCTCTGTACCGCCAGATTGCGTCTGCGAAAAAGCGCCAGCTCACGTGTAAGGCGCCGGTACAGCAGGTACAGCTTTCGATTGCCTGCAAAAGACACCATGGTTTCGTGAAACTCAACGTTGAGCCGGTAGTAAAGCGCCGAGTCCTGGGCCTGAACGGCCTGCTCCATGCTGTCGATCATGACTTGCAGGCTGGTCAGTTGCTCCTCGCTGGCCGACTCTGCCAACACAGCGCCCACATGGGCTTCCATCATGGCGCGTAACTCGTAGATTTCCAGCGCCTCTTGTAGCGGAATCTGGCGCACGTACACGCCCCGGTTTTTTTTCAGGGTCAAAAGGCCAGCCTCCTCAAGCACCCTGAAGGCTTCGCGTACCGGCCCGCGAGAGACGCCCAGACGCTCAGCCAGGGCCGCTTCATTCAATTTATCCCCGGGGCCAAGTTCGCCCAAGGTGATCATGCGCTCCAGCGCCTGCTGTACCGCGCTGGTGAGCGAGCTGGTTTGCAGCATCGCGATGGTGGGATGGGCCAGGTCCAGCATATCCAAGTTGTCGAAAGGCATAGACCAATTGGAGCATAAAATCGCAGATTGTCAACAATCTACAAGCTTTCTGCTTTATTTTTAAGCATCAGCCGCTGTGATGCACTTCAATTTGCGGGTGGTATTCTTGGCTGCTTCGGGCTTAGAAATGGCCTGATCGATGATTGATCGGCCCGGTGTGGGCGCGTGAAGCAAGGCCCAGCTAGGCCCTCAAGGACGGAACATTTTTATGCCCCTTCACCGCGAAGCCATCTTGCTCACCCCCGGCCCCTTGACGACCAGCTTGCGCACCAAGCTCGCCATGTTGCGCGACTGGGGCTCCTGGGATGCAGACTTCATCGCTATGACCACCAGCGCGCGCAAGAGCCTGCTGGACATCGTGCATGGCCAAGACAGCCATGTGGTCGTACCTCTGCAAGGCAGCGGCACCTTTAGCGTAGAGGCGGCAGTGGCCACGGTGGTACCGCGCGCGGGCCACGTGCTAGTGCTAGATAACGGCGCCTATTGCAAACGCGCCGCCAAGCTCAGCGGCTTGATGGGGCGGCGCACCACCGTACTGCCATTTGACGATGCACAGGCCGTTTCGCCACAAGCCTTAGACGCTGCATTACAGGCCGATGTCAGCATCAGCCATGTGTTGATGATCCACTGCGAAACCGGTGCCGGTGTACTCAACCCCTTGCAGGCGGTAGCCGATGTGTGTGTGCGCCATGGCAAAGGGCTGATCGTCGATGCCATGAGCTCCTTTGGCGCGCTGCCGATTGACGCCCGCAGCACCTGCTTTGATGCTTTGATCGCCGCCAGCGGCAAATGCCTGGAAGGCGTGCCGGGTATGGGCTTTGTATTTGTGCGCAAGAGCATCATGGCTAGCTGCGAGGGCAACAGCCAGTCGCTGGCCATGGATTTATTTGACCAACACGCCTACCTGGAGAAAACGGGGCAATGGCGTTTTACGCCGCCCACCCATGTGCTGGTGGCCTTGCACGAAGCGATTGCCCAATTTGTCGACGAGGGCGGGCAAAGCGCTCGACTGATGCGATACCAGGCCAATTGCGACGCCTTGTTGCGCGGTATGGCGGCGCTGGGCTTTGTGCCGTTTTTACCGGCGGACATACAAGCACCCATCATCGTCACCTTCCACGCCCCGGCCGATCCAGCTGACGAATTTAAAAAGTTTTACGACGCAGCTAAGCGCCATGGCTTTATCCTCTACCCTGGCAAGCTGACGCAGTTAGAGACATTTCGCGTCGGCTGTATTGGCGCCATAGGCACGGTAGAAATAGAGCAAGCAGTACATGCGGTGGCGCTTGCGATGCAGGACTTGGGTATCGCCCATGGCGCCCCCAAAAGCACACAGTAATTACAAAAGGAGGATTTCATGGCAAATAACAAACAACACCCAGCAGTAGCCGCCGTCGCGAAAAGCGGCAGCAGCAAAGTCAAAGTCGCGGTCAGCGACATCGACGGCATCTTGCGCGGCAAGTACCTGCATATCGACAAATTCATGGGCGCAGTCCAGCCCTACCCGGCGGGAGGATTCGGCTTTTGCGACGTCGTCTTTGGCTGGGATGCGCATGACACTTGCTACGACAACGCCAGTGTCACCGGCTGGCAGCATGGTTTCCCCGACGCGCTAGCGCGCCTGGACCTCAATACCGCCCGCAACGTGCCCTGGGATAACAAGGTGCCGTTTTTTCTTGGCGAGTTTGTCAACGCCGATGGTTCGCCCTATGCGGTGTGCCCGCGCCAGACCTTGAAGCGTGTACTGGCGCGCGCCCACAAAATGGGTTTCACGCCCATGACGGGCATGGAGTTTGAGTGGTTTAACTTCAAAGAGACGCCGCAAAGCTGGGCCGACAAAAAAGGCGTAGGGCCGACGTCGCTGACGCCCGGCATGTTTGGCTATTCACTCTTGCGCATGGCTGATAACGGTGGTTTTTTCAACGCCTTAATGGACGATATGCAGGCCTTTCGCGTGCCCATCGAAGGCTTGCATACTGAAACCGGTCCCGGCGTGTACGAAGCGGCGATTGCGTTCTCAGAAGCACTCGAGCAAGCGGATCGCGCAATTTTGTTCAAATCCGGCGCGCGCGAGATCGGTAAGCGCTATGACATCATGCCCAGCTTTATGGCCAAGTGGAACCAGCACTTGCCCGGTTGCAGCGGCCATATCCACCAGTCCTTGAGCGACGGCAAGAACAATCTATTTGCCGATGCCAAAGGCCGCCACGGAATGAGCAAGTTGTTTGAAAGCTACTTGGCAGGGCAAGTGGCTTGCCTGATGGAATTTGCCCCCATGTTTTGGCCAACCATCAACAGCTACAAACGTCTAGTCGATGGTTTTTGGGCGCCGGTTAAACCCACTTGGGGCGTGGACAACCGCACCGCCAGCTTTCGCGTCATAGGCGGTTCGCCCAAGTCCACCCGATTGGAAACCCGCTGCCCCGGCGCTGACGTGAATCCTTACCTGGCGATGGCCGCCGTCATTGCCGCAGGCTTGGACGGCGTAGAAAAAGGCCTGAAGCTCAAGGCCCCGCCGATCACCGGCACCAACCAGGGCGCGGAAAACATTCCGCGCGCGCCGCGTACCTTGATAGAGACCACACGCAATTTCCGTGAATCCAAAATCGCCCGCGACTGGCTTGGCGACACTTTTGTCGATCACTTCGCCGCCACCCGCGAATGGGAGTGGCGACAGTGGCTGGACGGCGTGACCGATTGGGAACTCAAGCGTTATTTCGAGATCATTTAAGAAGGGTTCAAAAGCCCTTCTGCCGCACCCAGACACAATCAGCACAATTTTTTAAGCATTTTTCTATGAGCATTACTTCTTTTTCCTTCCCCACCCCCATCCGTTTTGGCGCAGGTGCGCGCAAACTGGTCGCGGCTCATTTGCAGGAACAAGGCCTTAAGCGTCCGCTCATCGTGACTGACCGGGCCCTCGGCGCACTACCAGTGCTGGCCGAGTTTCAATCGCATCTATCGGGGCTGGATGTGGCGGTGTTTTCCGGCGTTTTCGGCAACCCAACCTGCAGCCAGGTGATGGATGGCGCAGCGGCCTACAAAGCGCACCAAGCCGACTGCATCATCGGCTTTGGTGGCGGCGCAGCGCTTGATGTTGCCAAAGTGGTGGGCATAGCCGCCACGCACGAGGGCGATATTTTGGAATACGTATGGGACCACCCGCAGGTGCGCCCCATCAGCGCGCCGCTGCCTTATTTTGTAGCCCTGCCCACCACCTCGGGCACTGGCTCGGAAGTGGGCCGCTCCAGCGTGGTCAGCGAGAACGACACGCATCTCAAGCGCGTGGTGTTCAGCCCCAAAATTTTGGCCCGTATGGTGTTTGCCGACCCCGAACTCACGCTAGGCCTGCCGGCCCATGTCACCGCCGCCACGGGCATGGACGCCCTGACGCACAACATTGAAAGTTATCTCTCACCGGCCTACCACCCGCTGTGCGATGGCATCGCCTTGGAAGGCACGCGCATCGCCGCTGCCGCGCTGCATACCGCCGTCAAAGCGCCGGGCAACGTGCAGGCGCGTAGCGACATGATGATGTCCTCCATGATGGGCGCTATTGCCTTCCAAAAGGACTTGGGCGCGGTGCATTCCTGCGCACACGCGCTGGGCGCAGTCTGCGACCTGCACCACGGCTTGGCCAATGCTTTGATGATTGACACCGTGCTGGCCTGGAACCACGAGGTTGTGCCCGCCAAGTTTGATGAACTGGCGCATGTTTGCGGCGTTGCTGGCGGCGGCAAAGCTTTTGTGCCGTGGCTCAAAGCGCTCAAGACAAGCATCGGCATTACCGGCGGTCTGGCGGCCCATGGCGTGAAAGAAGACCATATTGCCCGACTGGTGCAAATTGCTCAGGCCGATATTTGTCACCAGACCAATCCGAGGCCCTGCACGTCTGCCGACTTTGAACGTCTGTTCCGTCAGGCGATGTAAGCTGACCTTGGCACACCCGGCTTTGTTCTTAGTCCCAGCGCCCGCATCGCCCAGACTGGCGCAATGCGCGCGCTCCAAGCCACCTACCGACTCTTTTTACCCACCAACTATTCTTTGCTTTGACCATGTCTGACCGCCCCAAGATTGGCGTAAGCGCCTGTTTTCTTTACCCGGATGCCAATCGCCCGGCCTTTGCTAAAAAAACCTTGCAGTACCTGGAGCAATCGGTACCGCACTGGGTCATGGCCGGTGGTGGGATGCCGGTCATGGTCCCCGCCCTGGTGGGAGACACTGCACGCGGTGACGTGACGGCGCAGCACTACGCGCAATGGCTGGATGGGCTGTTGTTGCATGGCGGTGTGGACATGTCGCCCACCAGCTACGGTGAAGAGCCACTGAACCCAAGCTGGGCTGGTGACCGTACACGCGACCTCTATGAAATCGAATTAGTGCGCGCCTTTGTGGCGGCAGGCAAACCGGTGTTTGGTATTTGCCGGGGCCTGCAACTGATTAACGTGAGCTATGGCGGGACGCTCTACCAGGACATCAGCACTCAAAAGCCAGAGGCCCTGGTGCACCGTGACGGGGAAGCCTACGATAGGCTTTTCCACGATATCCAATTGATGCCAGGCACACGCTTGGAGACACTGCTTAGCCAGAATAGCAGCCGCAAAATCAACAGCATCCACCACCAAGGCATCAAAGACTTGGCTCCTGGTTTTGTGGCCGAGGCGCTTTGCCCGGATGACGGCACCATCGAAGCGATACGCCATAGTGGCGATGCCTGGGTGGCGGCCGTGCAATGGCACCCCGAATTTCATAAACCAGAATACGGCGTCATGGACGACAGCGCACTCTTGCACGACTTCTTGCATGCTGCGCGCGCTGCACGCGTTTAAATTTTTTCCCAAACTGAGTACCGCATGAGCACCTTGTCCATCTTCAATCCGGCCAATGGCCAACTAGTCAACACCTTGCCCGCTGACGATGCCGCTAGCGTGGCCGCCAACGCCACCGCAGCCCGTGCCGCGCAAACCGCTTGGGCCGCCACGCCGCTTTCTACACGCAAAAGCTGCGTAGAAAAATTCCGCGCCAGCGTGGTGCAAGACATGGACGCGCTGGCCCTGACCATGACGCGCGAAACCGGCAAACCGGTGCAGCTCTCGCGCAATGAACTCAATGGTTTGCTTGGCCGCGTCGATTTTTTCCTTACTCAAGTCGATGGCTGCTTGGCTACTGAAACCGTCATGTCCGAGGGCGGCATGACCGAGCAAATCGAACACATTCCTTTAGGCGTTGTCGCCAAT
>CAMDHL010000139.1 GCA_945898105.1 Comamonas sp. lk
TGCTGGACACCATGCCGGCGATTGAGCGCTGGTTCCGGCTAGAGTGGATGGAGCACACGCCGCCCTTTTATACCTCGGTGGATGTGCGTAATGCCGGCTTCAAGCTGGCACCGGTAGATACCGACTTTTATCCCAATGGCTGGAACAACCTGACGCCCGAGATGCTGCCGCTGGCGGTGCAGGCGGCGATGGTGGCCATCGAGAAAATCTGCCCCGAGGCGCGCAACCTGCTCATCATCCCCGAGCACAACATCCGCAGCACTTTTTATCTGAGCAACCTAGCCCAGCTACGGAGCATATTCCATATGGCGGGGCTCAATGTTCGCATTGGTTCCATCAGCCCAGAGCTTAAGAAAAGCACGGTCATCGACTTGCCTGGCGGCGAAAGCATCACCCTAGAGCCGGTGCTGCGCAACAAAGGACGCATCGGCGTCAAGGACTTTGACCCTTGCACCATCTTGCTGAACAACGACCTGGCGGCGGGCATCCCTGGCATTTTGGAAGACTTACACCAGCAATACCTGCTGCCGCCGCTGCACGCCAGCTGGGCGGTGCGGCGCAAAAGCACGCATTTCGCCTGCTATGAAGAAATCGCCAAACGCTTTGGCAAGCTGACTGGCATCGACCCTTGGCTGATCAACCCGCTTTACGAGAGTTGCGGCGATGTCGATCTGACCGACGCTAAAGGCCTAGCCGCCCTGAGCGCGCGGGTGGACTCTACCTTGAGCAAAGTGCGCCGCAAATACAAGGAATACGGCATCAAGGAAAAGCCTTTTGTCATCGTCAAGGCCGACAACAGCAGCAGCGGCATGGGCTTGATGACGGTGCGCGACGCTAAGCAAGTGCCCGAGCTAGTGGCGCGCACCCAGGCGGCGCAGACGCAGGGCAGCGGCTTGCACCAGCTGATCGTGCAAGAAGGTGTACTCACCCACGAGCGCATGAATGATGCCGTGGCGGAGCCGGTGGTGTACATGATGGACCGCTATGTGGTGGGCGGCTTTTACCGTATCCACGCCGATCGCGGCGAGGACGAAAACCTGAGCGCTCCCGGCTCTTTGTACGTGCCGCTGGCCTTCGGGCCCAGCACCCAGCTGCCGCAGCTAGGGGTGCGCCCCGGGGCCAGCGAGCCCAACCGCTTTTATATGTACGGCGTGGTGGGACGCCTGGCCATGTTGGCCGGCAGCTACGAACTCGAATCCACCGACCCACTGGCCGACGACGGCGAATAGCCCGCCTTGCAAGGGACGGGATCGGTCGCGGCAGCGACTACTCTTGCTGCATTGCAACATATTTTTAGCGTTGGGCGCGCGTTGTAACCCAAATCAGGGGTTTGCCGTAGCACAATGGCGCTCCCCGCGGCAACCGAATCCGCGCCGCGTCTGCGGCCGGTGCAACTTGTGTCTTCACAAAAATCATCTCTCACGGCCTTGACCGTTGGCGCCATTGGCGTGGTCTATGGCGACATCGGCACCAGCGTGCTGTACGCGCTCAAAGAGGTATTCGGCTCCGGGCATGTGCCCTTCACTCCGGACAATGTGTATGGCATCTTGTCCATGATTTTCTGGACGCTGACCATCATCGTCTCGCTCAAATACGTGGTGTTGGTGCTGCGCGCTGACAATGCGGGCGAAGGCGGCT
The DNA here is from genome assembly GCA_945898105.1 of Comamonas sp. lk. Lineage (GTDB taxonomy): Bacteria > Pseudomonadota > Gammaproteobacteria > Burkholderiales > Burkholderiaceae_C > Allorhodoferax. The sequence continues at coordinate 1,639 of CAMDHL010000139.1, forward strand.
TAATTGCCATGCTGGCTTTGGCATCGCAAGCGGTAAAGGACAAACCGGTGCTGCGCCGCGTCCTGCTGAACGTGGGTATTTTCGGCACCTGTTTGTTTTACGGTGATGGTGTGATCACCCCAGCGATTTCGGTGCTGGGTGCAGTCGAAGGTTTGGAAGTGATTTCGCCGCGTTTTGTGAAGTACGTGGTGCCGCTAACGCTGGTGATTTTGTTCTGCCTGTTCTGGGTGCAAAAGCGGGGCACTACCGGTATAGGCAAATTTTTCGGACCCATCACCTTGGTGTGGTTTGCCGTTATCGGCGCCCTAGGGGTGTTTCATATCGCGGCCAACCCTGCCATCTTGCTAGCGCTCAGCCCGCATTACGCGGCGCTCTTTGTTTGGGAGAACCCGGGCGTTACCTTTATCTTGCTGGGAGCGGTGGTCTTGTCCGTGACCGGTGCCGAAGCCTTGTATGCAGACCTGGGACACTTTGGGAAAAAGCCCATCCGTCTGGCCTGGTTTTCGGTGGTGATGCCATCGCTGACCCTCAACTATTTCGGCCAAGGGGCTTTATTGCTGGCCAACCCAGCTGCGGTCAAAAATCCGTTTTACATGATGGCTCCGGACTGGGCACTGATACCTCTCGTGGTCCTGGCCACAGCGGCAGCGGTCATTGCGTCGCAGGCTTTGATTACCGGCGCCTTCAGCGTGACCAAGCAGGTGATGCAACTTGGCTACCTGCCGCGCCTGAACCTGATCCATACCAGCGCGCGCGAGGCCGGGCAGATTTACATCCCGTCGGTGAACTGGGGCTTGTTTGTGGTGATTGTGCTGGCCGTGGGCATGTTCAAGTCTTCCAGCAATCTGGCGGCGGCATATGGCATTGCGGTATGCACCGACATGCTGATCACCACCATCTTGACCTTCTTCGTCATCCGTTACCGCTGGAACTATCCGCTGGCCTTGTGCCTGCTGGCCACCGGCTTTTTCTTTGCAGTGGACTTTATGTTTTGGGCCTCCAATTTGCTCAAACTGTTCGATGGTGGTTGGTTCCCCCTAGCCATTGGCGCTGTGGTCTTCATGCTGATGGGAACCTGGAAAGACGGACGCGCCTTGCTCAACTCCAAAATCAAGGCCGACTCTCTGGATTTACGCGAATTTTTAGACTCGGTGTTTATTAGTCCGCCGGTCCGCGTGGAGGGCACGGCCGTGTTCCTGACCGCTGCGGTGGGTACGGTGCCCAATGCGCTTTTGCATAACTTGAAACACAACAAGGTGCTGCATGAGACCAATCTGTTTGTGACCGTACGCAGCCATGAAGTACCCTGGATCGGCTTGGACAAACGCATCGAAATAGAACGCCTAGGCCATGACTGTTGGCAGGTGCTGATTCACTACGGGTTTAAGAATGATCCAGACGTTCCCAAGGCCTTGCAGCAACTCAAAGGCCGGGGCGTGAGCCTGGAGCCGATGTCCACGAGTTTTTTCCTGTCTCGCGATACCGTAGTCCCGGTCCTGGGCGAGGGCATGGCGCCCTGGCGCGAAAAGCTATTCGCCCAGATGCACCACAACGCCAGCAGCGCAGCCGACTTTTTGAACCTGCCCAACAACTCGGTGGTCGAGATGGGTTCCAAGATAGAAATTTAGCCCGCCGTGCAATTTTTCAAAGACCTGAGTTGGTCCACTTTTACTGCCGGTTTTGTGGCGGTGCTGGTGGGCTTTACCAGCTCAATTGCCATCGTGTTTCAGGCCGCACAAGCGTTTGGCGCAACACAGGAAATGCTGGCCTCCTGGGTCTGGGCCATCAGCATCGGTATGGGCCTGACCACCGCCATACCATCATTGATGATTCGCAAACCGGTGATGGTGGCCTGGAGCACGCCCGGCGCTGCGGTATTGGCCAGCGCTGGCTTGGCTGGAGGTTTCACCATGGGCCAAGCGGTGGGCGCGTTTATGGCCAGCGCCGCATTGATTGTGCTGATCGGCGCCAGCGGTTGGTTTGAGGCCTTGACCAAGCGGATTCCCCTTAGCATCGCCAGTGCCTTGTTGGCCGGGGTACTGGCGCGCTTTGGCATAGCAGGTTTTGCCGCCGCCCAAACTGCATTGCCTTTGGTGCTACTGATGTTGTTCACGTATTTGCTGGGTCGGCGTTTCATGCCTTTGTACGCTGTGCCGCTGACGCTCTTGTTTGCGATTTTGTTTGTTGCCGGGCAGGGTGAGTTTTCTAACGTTGTGATTCCCACCGGCCTTACCTGGCCGGTCTATGTGGCGCCTGAATTTACTTGGTCGGCCATGGTCAGTCTGGCTTTGCCTTTGTTTGTGGTGACGATGGCTTCGCAAAACATGCCCGGGGTGGCCGCCATCAAGGCCTGCGGTTTTGGCGACGAGAGGGCAAACGGAGGCGATGCCGGTTTGCCGATCTCGCGCATCCTGACCATGACGGGCGTTGCCACTTTAGTCTTCGCCCCCTTTGGTGCGTTTTCGCTGAACTTAAGCGCCATCACCGCCGCGATGTGTATGGGCCCACAATCGCACCCGGACAAGGCGCGCCGCTACACCGCTGCGGTATGTTGTGGCCTGCTCTATATCGCCCTAGGCCTGTTCGGCGCCACCATCATGGCGATGCTCAGTGCCTTTCCGCAGGCCCTGGTTGTGGCTATCGCCGGCCTGGCCTTGATGGCCACCATCGGCAATGGATTGGCCAGTGCTTTACACAAGGAGTCAGACCGCGAGGCGGCCATGGTGACCTTTTTGATTACCTTAAGCGGCGTGGTGATCGGGGGCGTAGGCTCCGCCTTTTGGGGCTTGCTGGCCGGCAGCCTGGCGCTGGCTGTGCAACACTACCGGCCACGCAAGGCCTAAAGCGCAGGCGCTTGCGCCCAGAGCGCTCGCCCTTCCCAGCCTAGTGCATGAGCCGAGCGCCAGAATCTATTCCCGGAGAATTTCTTGATGCAGATTTTGTTTGTTGCCGACCCGTTGGAGTCTTTTCAGACGTACAAGGACACTACTTTTTCCATGATGCGCGAGGCGCAGCGGCGCGGCCATCAGATCGCCGTTTGTGAGCCGCGCCAGTTGCTCTGGCAGCAAGGTGGCATGGTGCAGGCGCAAACGCGGCGCATCACCCTGACCGGGCAGTCCGATCGTTGGTTTGAAGAACAGCCGAGCGAAGTGCTGGCGCTGCATAGCTTTGACGCCGTGATCATGCGCAAAGACCCGCCTTTTGACAGCGAATATTTTTATGCCACGCATATGTTGGAACAAGCCGAGCGCGAAGGCGCTAAGGTGTTTAACAAACCGCGCGCCCTGCGCGACCACCCCGAGAAGCTGGCCATCATGGAGTTCCCGCAACACATCGGCCCCACGCTGGTGACCCGCGATGCGCAAGCGGTGCGCGCCTTTCATGCCGAGCACCAGGACATCATCTTGAAACCGCTGGACGGTATGGGTGGCATGGGCATTTTCCGCGTCAAGGCGGACGGGTTGAACCTGGGCAGCATCATCGAGACGCTAAACCGCGAGGGCGCACAAAGCCTGATGGTGCAGAAGTTTTTACCCGCAATTGCGCAAGGTGACAAGCGCGTGCTGGTGATTGGCGGAGTGCCTGTGCCTTTTTGCCTGGCGCGCATTCCGCAGGGTGGCGAGGTGCGCGGCAATCTGGCGGCCGGTGGCCTGGGTGTGGCCCAGCCCTTGAACGACGCCGACCGTGCCATGGCGCAAGCCATGGGCCCGACACTGGCGGCACGCGGCCTCTTGCTGGTGGGGCTGGACATCATCGGCACGCACTTGACCGAAATCAATGTCACCAGTCCGACCTGTTTTCAGGAGATCACCGACCAGACTGGCTTTGACGTTCCGGCCATGTTTGTCGATGCGCTAGAGGCCGCCGCAGCAGTCTGAGCGATTGCGGCGCTTTAGTCGCGCGGCTCGCTCCAAAGCTTGCCGCCGGTAGACCAATTTTCGGCCTTGATGTCGGTGATGATCACGTCCACCGAACCGGGCGAACCGCCCAGCACTTCGACGCTGACGCGGGTAATTTCCTGCACCAGTTTTTTCTTTTGCTCCGGCGTGCGGCCTTCGATCATTTCAACGTGGTAGGTGGGCATGGGTTTCCTTTGCTATCGAGGTCGTTTCGGGTCGTGGGGATATGCCCCAGCGGCGAGGCGGCAGTTTAGACTGCGGCATGCATTCTTCTGAGAAAAATTGATTGTGCCGGCATTGATTTACCAAGGCTTGCGCGCGCTGGGCCAGCACCCGCGCCATAGCGCATTGTTGGCAGCTTTGGTCTTGCTGCACGCGGTGGTTGGCGGCTACATCGGTTTGTCGGTGGACGAGGCGCATTACCTTTTGTACGCCTACCACCCGGCGCTGAGTTATTTTGACCATCCCCCTTTGGTTGGTTGGGTGCAATGGCCTTTGGTGACGTTGGATGCGCCGGTGGTCTTCTTACGCTGAGTGCCCGGACTTTTGTGGCTGGGCACGGTGTTGGCCGTATACCGGCTTGCCGAGTACCTACAAGGCGCCAGCAATTTTGGCCACGCAGGCGATGCCGGTTTGTGGGCGCTGGC
>CAMDHL010000140.1 GCA_945898105.1 Comamonas sp. lk
GCTTTTGGCCAGTTGTTTGGCTTTGTTGGTATTTTGGTGGCTCTGCCGGCCAGCGCAGTGCTGCTGGTGGCCATACGGCGCTTGCGTAGCAGCTATATGGCCAGCGGCCTCTATCAGCGCTAAAGCATGGTGATGCGGCAAATCGCACTCGACATCGCCATGCCCGGTGCGGCAACGCTGGCCAATTTTTTCCCCGGACCCAATACCGTAGTACTCGCGCATTTGCAAGGCCTGGTCCAAAGCCAAGCAGCGCAGGACGCGCAGTCGGTTCCTACCTATCTCTGGGGCCCGGAGGGTACCGGCAAGACGCATTTGTTGCGCGGCGCCGAAGAAGGCCTGCGCGCGCGCGGTGCCAGCGCCGGTTGTATGGACGCGTCAGGCGCCGCACCCCCTGAATTCGACGAATCCTGGGCCATGGTGCTGATGGACGATGTGCACCTTTACTCGGCCGAGCAGCAGCACACTGCGTTTCAGTGGTTTGTGCAAGCGCATAGTCTGCAGCGTCCGGTGCTGGCGGCGGGCAGCAGCGCACCGGCCGATTTGCTTTTGCGCGAAGACCTGCGCACCCGTCTGGGCTGGGGTCATATTTTTTTGCTGCAACCTTTGGGCGAGGCACAAAGCCGCGCCGTCTTGCGCCAGGCGGCCGATGCACGTGGCCTGTTTTTGAGTGACGAGGTGATGGATTACACCTTGCGCCGCTTCAGCCGCGACCTGGGCAGCCTGTTGGCTCTGCTCGACGAGTTAGATCGCTACGCGCTGCAAACCCAGCGCGCTATCACCATTCCCCTGATCCGTTCGATGTTGGAGAACACATGAGTTTGCCCAAGCTGGCCCTGTTTGACCTGGACCATACGCTGATACCTTTTGATTCCGATTACAGCTGGGGCCAGTTCATCGCGCGATTGGGCTGGACTGATCCAGTTGAGTTCACCCGCCGCAATGATGCTTTTTACCTTCAGTACAAGGCTGGCACGTTGGACATCTTTGAATACGCCCGCTTTGCCACCGCCGCGTTTGTGCAGCGCGGTGAAACGGCTGCCCGTCAGGCGCATGCCCGCTATATGGAAGAAGTGGTCAAGCCCGGTCTCTTGCCGCAAGCGTTTGAATTGGTGCGTCAGCACAAAGCCGAGGGCGCTACGGTGATCGTGGTCACGGCGACCAATGAATTTGTCACCCGCCCGATTGCCGCCGCGCTGGGTGCGGACGAATTGATGGCGGTGGATTTGCAACGCGACACTGCGCCCGGCGGCAGTGGCTGGTTTACCGGCGAAGTGCGCGGTGTGCCCAGTTTTCGCGAAGGCAAGGTGGCGCGGGTCGAGGCGTGGCTGGCGGCACGCAATTTGGGCTGGCAGGATGTGCACAGCACTTTTTACTCCGACTCCATCAACGACCTGCCGCTTTTGGAAAGAGCCAATGTACCGGTAGCCACGAATCCGGACGACCCCCTGCGCGCTATTGCCACGGAGCGCGGATGGCGCATACTCGAACTCTTCGCCTGAAGGCGGTGCACCAATTGGCCGTAGACACTGGCCCGGTGCAACCCTGTTTTTATGATCAAAAAATTTATTACAAACTTGTTGGCTAAAGCCACCGGCAGCAGCACTCCCGGCGGCAAACCCTCTTTGGGTAAGCGCGTGGACGTGCCGGTGCAAACCCACGGTATCGATCCCACGCTGGTCGATGACCGTGCTGCCAATGTGGTGCGCACATTGCAGGATGCCGGTTTTGTGGCCTATATCGTCGGCGGCGCGGTGCGCGACCTGTTGCTGGGCTTGCGCCCCAAGGACTTTGATGTTGCCACCGACGCCACACCTGAACAGGTCAAATCCCTGTTTCGCCGCGCTTTCATCATCGGGCGGCGCTTTCGTATCGTGCATGTGGTCTATGGCCGGGGCCGCGAGCATGAAGTGATCGAGGTCTCCACCTTCCGCGCCTATCTAGACAACGCTGCCGCCGAACAAGTAGCAGGCAACGAAAAAACCAGCAAGAGCGAGCTTGCCGGTATGAAGCATGCCGTGGACTCCACAGGCCGCGTCCTGCGTGACAACGTCTGGGGTCCGCAAGAGGAAGACGCGGTCAGGCGCGACTTCACCATCAACGCCATGTACTACGACCCGCAAACGCAAATTTTGGTCGATTACCACGGCGGTATCAAAGACGCCAAAAACAAAACCCTCAAGATGATTGGCGACGCTGGTGTGCGTTACCGCGAAGACCCGGTGCGCATCATCCGCGCGGTGCGCTTTGCGGCCAAGCTGGCGCCGCTGGGCTTCAAGGTGGACAGCAAAACCGCAGCGCCTTTGCGCAAATGCCTTCCCCTGCTGGCCGATGTGCCGCAAAGCCGCTTGTTTGATGAAATGCTCAAGCTCTTGCAAACCGGGCATGCACTGGCGTCGATTGCGCAATTGCGCAAGCTCGGGCTGGAGCGCGGCATTTATCCCTTGCTCGATTTGGTGGTGGAGCGCGCCGACCATCCTTTTGTCACCACTGCTTTGCAAGATACCGACCGGCGCGTGGGCGAGGGTAAGCCGGTAGCGCCCAGTTTTTTGCTGGCCTGCGTGTTGTGGGCCGATGTGCGCGATGGCTGGGCGGCGCGCCAGGCCGAAGGGCAGCACGCGCACCCCGCCTTGCAGGATGCGATAGACGACGTGTTTAACGCCCGTATCGGCGACGTATCCGGGCGCGGTAAATTGGCTGCCGATATGCGCGAGATCTGGATGATGCAGCCGCGTTTTGAAAAGCGCGTGGGCAGCGCACCTTTTGGCTTGGTGCAGCAGGAACGATTTCGCGCCTCGTTTGACTTCATGCGCCTGCGCGCTGACATTGGCGAGGTGGAAGAAGTGTTGGCCGACTGGTGGCAGGAGTTTTCCACGGGTGATGACGCGATGCGCGAAGATCTGGTGGACCAGGTGCGCAAAGAAAACCTCAAGCGCCCACGCGTGGTGCGCGCACCCCGGCCCGCATCAGTGCCGCGCCATGAGGCCGGTGATACGCAGGCTGTTGGTGCCTCGGACAAGGCTTCATCTGAGCCGCAGCATGCCTCTGACCAAGACGGTTCAATGGACGATTCCGGTGCGCCCAAAAAGCGTCGCCGTCGCCGTCGCAGTGGCTCCGGCCGTGATGCGGGCGATGGCCAAGGGCAGGGCGGACCTGCCGATTCCAACTAAATCGTCCTGCCCATGCGCGAGCCCGTGATTGCCACCATTGGTCTAGGCGCCAATTTGGGCGATGCCTGCCAAGCCGTGCAGGACGCCATGCTCGCCATAGCCGCTTTTGAGCACTGCCAGTTACGCGCAGCATCGCCCTTGTATCGCAGCGCACCCGTGGATTCCAGTGGACCTGATTATTTCAATGCAGTCATGCAAATTTCCACCCGCCTGACTGCGCCCGATTTGCTGGCCCGATTGCACCAACTTGAGCGTGGCGCCGGGCGTGAGCGGCCTTACCGCAACGCACCGCGCACCCTGGACCTGGACATCTTGCGTTATGGCACAGCGCGCATCGACAGCCCGACGCTGACAGTGCCGCACCCACGCATGCACCAACGCGCTTTTGTGCTGCGCCCCTTGGCCGACATAGCGCCAGCGCTGGTCAGCGTGCAAGATTTGCATGCTGTGGCTGATCAAGCGATTGAAAAAGTATGAACGCGGCAGCGACCAAGCCCCCAACAAGCGCAACGCTTTGGTAACGGCCATGTCCACCAATTTGACAGCCGCCCCACCTTTGCTGCCCGCACTGGAAGCTCCCCAACGGGTGATAGACACGGTGGCAGGGCGAATAAATCTATACGAATCAGCGCCGCAAGACCGCGCGCCTGCATTGCCACCTCTCCTGTTGATTCACAGTATTAATGCTGCGGCCTCCGCTGCCGAAGTGCGGCCTCTGTTCGAACATTACCGGCGCGAGCGGATGGTGATCGCTATGGAGTTGCCCGGTTATGGCTTCTCCGAGCGAAGCGACCGCCTGTATACGCCGCGCTTGATGACCGACGCGGTTCTCGCGGTCCTAGACCTTTTAGCCCGCGAACACGGAGCACTTCCGGTCGATGTGCTCGCCCTTTCTTTGTCCAGCGAATTTGCCGCCCGAGCGGCTATGGAGGCGCCGCATCGCATTGGGCGTCTAGCCTTGGTCAGCCCCACCGGACTCAGCCGTTTAAAAGCGCGCCGGGCCCCAACAGGAAGCACCGGCTACAAGCCGCGTTTACATGCGGTATTGCGCTGGCCGCGCTGGTCACAGGGCTTGTTTGAGACGCTGACCAGCCCAGTGGTGATTCGCTATTTTTTGCGCAAGACTTGGGGTTCACCGCATATCGACCCGCAGTTGTGGCCTTACTGCGTGCAGACGGCACAGCAAGAGGGCGCCCGCTTCGCGCCCCTGTGTTTTTTGTCTATGGTCTTGTTCAGTCAGGACATCCACACGGTGTATGAATCGCTGCAATGTCCGGTCTGGATCTCCATGGCCACGCGCGGCGACTTCACGAATTACCGGGGTCTGGCCTTGCTACAAACGGCAAACCCGTGGAACACCCAAAAAGTGCCCGGCGGTGCTTTGCCATACTTTGAGGACTTGCCTGATTTCGTAGCGCGACTGGCGCCGTTTTGGTCAGGTGAACCCGGGTCAGTGGCGGGCGCATAATTGTCCAGCCCAAACCTGTTTTATGCAAAGCAGACTGTGTATCCCGATTCATTAGAAATTGTTAATTCAAAAGGAAATTCCATGGAACCCCATATCGCCCAAAAGTCACCTTACGCCAGCAACGTCGAAGCGGGTAAAGACTATTACTGGTGCTCCTGCGGACAAAGCAAGGCGCAACCTTTTTGCGACGGCTCGCACAAAGGCAGCGAATTCACCCCCGTGAAATACCATGCCGAGGAAACCAAGACGGTGTATTTTTGTGGTTGCAAACACAGCGCCGCCAAGCCCTTGTGCGATGGTGCCCACAAAGCGCTAGCTTAAATTTAGCGCAAGCAGATATGCCACCTTAGGGTGGCATTTTTTTGGTTTAAGCGCGCAGAGGGTGCGATATCCGTGCGACCCAGTGAATCCCAGTGTCCGTATGGTTCAGGCACTGGCAGCGATCAAGGTCTGGGTATAGGGGTGTTGCGAGTCATTGAGCACGGTTTCTGTGGCACCCATTTCGACAACCTGTCCATCTTTCATAACCAACACATCATGGGCCATCGCCCGAATGACCGCTACATCGTGGGTAATCAGCAGGTAGCTTAAACCGCGTTGGCGTTGCAAGCTCTGTAGCAGGCCCAGAACCTGTTTTTGAATTGTCACGTCCAGCGCGCTGGTGGGCTCGTCAAGTACCAGCAAGCGCGGATCGACAATTAGGGCCCGTGCAATCGCCACGCGCTGGCGCTGCCCGCCCGAGAACTCATGCGGATAGCGCGCCAGCAAGTTGGGAAACTGCGCCTCTGTTAAGCCTACCTCGGCCAATGTTTGCAACACGCTTTGCTGTCGTTGCGCAGCGTTCAATTCAGCGTGGTGTACTTGTAGGCCTTCGCCCACAATTTCTGCCACCGTCATGCGCGGTGAGAGTGATGAAAACGGGTCTTGAAAAACCACCTGCATGGAGCGACGCAATCGCTGATCTGACAAAGTATCTTTGCCCCAGCCCTGGCCATCAAAGCTTATTTTTCCACCCTGTGGATATAAGCCCAGGACTGCCAGCGCAAGGCTGGACTTGCCCGACCCGGATTCCCCAATAACGCCCAATGTTCGACCCACACCGATAGAAAAACTGGCACGGTGTACCGCGGTAAAGCTGCCTTTTTTAAACCACCCACGCCAGCCTGGCAGCGGCACGGGGTAATCCACTTTCACATCTTTGGCTTCCAGCAAAGCTGGACCAATATCTGCGGCGGCTTCGAGGGGGTCGCGGCTAGGCACGCTGTCAATGAGCTTGCGGGTGTAGGGGTGTTGGGCATGCGTAAACACTTCGGCAACAGTGCCAGACTCCACCAGGTGGCCGTTCTCCATCACCGCAACCCGATCGGCAAATTTGCGCACCAAGTTCAGGTCATGGGTAATCATCAAAACCGCCATGCCGGTTTCACGCTGCAGGTCTTGTAGCAAATCCAGGATCTGGGCCCGAACAGACACATCCAA
>CAMDHL010000141.1 GCA_945898105.1 Comamonas sp. lk
GGCACCGCGTACGGTGCTGTCAAAGTACAAGGCCTCGGCTTTGCCATCCATGCGTTTTTGCAACCCTGACACGGCCTCGGGTCCTGCGCCTAGCGCTTGCAATTTCTTCAAAAGCGCCGGTGTGGCTTGACCGCTGGCGTCCAGCCCCACAGCTACGGGCATCAGCTTTTGCGAGACCGCTTTGTCTGCAGCTTGCGCGGCAACACCAACGACATGTACGGCCAATCGGCGCGGTGAAGCGTAGTCGCTTACAAGTGAATCTGCAGCGGCCAAGCCTTGGACTTTGAGACTGTCAGCCAGCACCGTCGCGAAGGCAAGCCCCAGCTTTTTCAGCGCCTTGGGCGGCAGCTCTTCTACAAAGAGCTCAACCAGCAGATTTTCGGTCGTCATGCTCATGCCGCCCTCTTTGCCATTTGCGCAATCCATTCGGGCGGGGCCATGGGAAAGCCTAGGCGCTCGCGACTCTCGTAGTAGCACTGCGCCACGCCACGCGCCAGATTGCGGATACGGCCCATGTAAGCGGCGCGTTCGGTCACGCTGATGGCACCGCGTGCATCCAGCAGATTGAAGGTATGCGCTGCTTTGAGCACTTGCTCATAAGCGGGCAAGGCGAGCGGCACATCAATCAAATGCTTTGCTTGTTTTTCATGCGCAGTAAACGCGGTGAATAAAAAGTCGGTATCGCTGTGTTCAAAGTTGTAGGTGGACTGCTCCACTTCGTTTTGCTTGTACACATCGCCATATGTCATGTCGGCGGTCCATTGCAAGTTGTAGACGTTGTCCACGCCTTGCAGGTACATGGCCAGACGCTCCAGGCCGTAGGTGATTTCGCCCGTGACGGGCTTGCAGTCGATGCCGCCTACTTGCTGAAAATAGGTGAACTGCGTCACTTCCATACCGTTGAGCCAGACTTCCCAGCCCAAGCCCCACGCGCCCAAGGTGGGGTTTTCCCAATCGTCTTCCACAAAGCGGATGTCGTTTTGCTTAAGGTCAAAGCCCAGCGCTTTCAGCGAGCCAAGGTACAAGTCCAGAATATTTGCAGGGGCCGGTTTCATCACTACCTGATACTGGTAGTAGTGCTGCAAGCGGTTGGGATTTTCGCCGTAGCGCCCGTCTTTGGGGCGGCGACTCGGTTGTACATAAGCAGCTTTCCAAGGCTCGGGGCCGATGGCGCGCAAAAAGGTGGCGGTGTGCGAAGTGCCTGCGCCGACCTCCATGTCGTAGGGTTGCAGTAGTGCACAGCCCTGCGCGTCCCAATAGGACTGCAGGGTCAAAATTATTTGCTGGAATGTCAACATGCGGTAGCTGGGGCGCGGCACTGGCGCTATGGGTTGGGCTGCTTACAAAGGTTTGCAGCGTGAGCGGGCAATTTTACGGGCCATTGCTTTGGCCGCAGAAGGCTGGCGCAAGCGCGCGCCTTGCGGTGCAACGCTTGACGCTTCAATCTGGGCGCCTACGTGCAAAAGCGCAAAAGGCCAAGGCGGCCAGCCCCATCAGCCACAGCGGCCACAAGCCCCAGCGCGCCGCCCACCACGCAAACGGCGTCAACCCCATGCGTCCTTGAACCTGGCCCTGCAACACACCTGCGGTCCCGTAGGGCAGTTGCGCTTGCACCACGCCAGTGTGCGCAATGATGGCGGTAGCACCGGTATTGGTCGCACGTAGCATGGGTAGACCAAATTCCAAAGCCCGCATGCGCGCAATGCTAAGGTGCTGGGGGATTGCCAGGCCATCGCCAAACCAGGCCAGGTTGCTGACATTGATCAGCGCAGTGGGGGCAGTAGCCGGGTCGACAAATCGCGTAGCCAGCTCTTCACCAAACAAATCTTCATAACAAATGTGTGCCGCCAAACGCTGGCTTTGCATGGCAAAAGAGGCCTGCCCCAAAGGCCCACGATTGAAGTCCCCCAAAGGAATGTGCATCAAGTTGGTAAACCAGCGAAAGAATGGCGGAATGAATTCGCCAAAGGGCACCAGGTGATGCTTGTCGTAGCGCTGTAGTTGTGAATTGGACGGCATAAAGCCGATGACCGAGTTGGTAAAGCCCTGCTGGTTATCGCCCAGCGGGATACCGAAAATAGCCGCATGGCCAGTGGTGCGCAAGCCGGTGCTCAAGCGGTCCCAATAGCCTGCCGGCAAATCTTGTAGCAGCAAGGGCACAGCCGTCTCTGGCGCCACCACCAAGTCACTGGTCGCGCCCAGCAATTGGGATTCGTACCAGCTTAGTGCCTGAGGCACGCCGCTGGACTGTTCAAACTTTTCATTCTGCGCGATTCCGCCCTGCAACAAGGTGACGCTGAAACTACCGGCATCGCGCGTGAACTGGGTCCAGGCTGCGGGGACCATCTGAGGCGCAATCAAGAGCACCAGCGCGGCCAGCATCGCTGCAGTCCCGGTGGGACGTACACCACCGGGCGGACGACGACCCATTACGCGCATGACTGCTTGGGTGAAGGCCATACCGACAAAGCCCGCCAATGCGGTGATGCCGTAGGCTCCCATCCACGGCGCAAAAAATGCCAAGGGGCCGTCCACATGTGCATAGCCCCCTGCGCCCCAACCAAACCCGGTAAGCCAGGTGCCGCGGGCCATCTCGGCCATCATCCACACCAGGGCAAACAAGACCGCACCGGAAAATGCGCCGCGGCGCGCGATGCGCCACCAAAGACCCCCGGCGCACGCAAAATATATTGCCAACAAGCCCGCCAGCAGCAGCTCAGCCAGCACGGCCAGCGGCGCGGGCATGCCACCATAGATGTGCATGGAGGTAAACAACCACCAAAAGGTGCTTGCCAGATACACCGTAGTGAATACCCAGGCGCGCAGTGCAGCTTGTCCTGCAGAGCGAGCGCCCAAAAGAGTGCCCGCCAATAGCGCCATAGACAGCAATTGCAATACCCATTGCGGCTGCCCGTACTCCAGTGCAAAGTGCAAAGGCCAGGCCACACCCGCTGCGTGCAGCACGCCCGCCAGCGAGGGCATAGCAAGCTGCAAGGCCAAGCGCATCACGAGGTAGCAGGCGTGCTCAGAGGTGACACTTTGAACCAGCGCACCGCGCCACCGCGCGTATGCAGCACCACAAACTGCAAGCCCAGCATGATGTGGCGCTCTCCACGCTGCGGCACATGGCCCATTTCATGGGCCACCAGGCCGCCTATGGTGTCAAAGTCGTCAGCGTCTTCGCGGGCCAGCAAGTCCACGCCGAACGCGCTGCTAACGCGCTCCAATGTAGCGTCACCGTTTACACGGAATGATCGGTCAGGCAGCGCAAACACATCGCCCTCGTCATCGTCGATATCAAACTCGTCCTCTATCTCACCGACGATTTGCTCCAGCACGTCCTCGATGGTGATGAGTCCTGCGACGCGGCCGAACTCATCGATCACGATGGCTAAATGGTTGCGGTTGCCTTTGAAGTCGCGCAACAGGTCATTCAGGCCCTTGGTCTCGGGCACAAATACCGCGGGGCGCAAGAGCGCGCGAATATTGAGCTCCGGGGCACGCTGCAGTTTGAGTAAATCCTTGGCCATCAGGATGCCGATGATGTTTTCCCGCTCGCCCTCAAACACCGGAAAACGCGAGTGCGCGGTGTCGATCACGGAATGGAGCAACTCGTCCATAGGCGACTGGATGTCCAGCAAGTCCATGCGCGTGGCCGCCACCATCACGTCGCCGGCTGTCATATCCGCCATGCGGATCACGCCCTCTAGCATTGCGCGCGATTGGGCGCCTATGATTTTGTTGTCCTCAGCCTCAGCCAGGGTCTCCATCAGTTCCTCGGCCGAGTCCGGGCCCGGGTGCAAGAACTCTGCTATGCGTTGCAGAAAAGTTCGCTTGTCTTCTTTGTCGTGGGAATGCGCGGGGTGGGGGTCGGACACTGGCGTGGGGCAAAGCTGCCGTTTTTGCGAAGCCTCAAGGATAGCCCATTGCCAAGGCAGCGGGCTACAGGAATTGGCCCAGACAAACCCTAGGAACCGGAGTTGCCGCTGGCATCGCGAATGGCCTGGCGCGCTTCCTGGATACCCGCCAGCAAAGCCCAGACATGCCGCGCCTGCGTTTTGAGTTGGTAGTCGGTGTCAGCAATCTGCGCATCCACCGCCTCATGCCAATGCGATTGCAGCGTGGGCGACGGCAGGGTCAGGTAGGCCTCGGACTCCGAACCCAAGCGCTCCACCGTGGCGCCTGCGCGCTGCGCAATGTGCAACATGGCGGTGTTTTCGCTCAGGGCGTGGATGAACATCAGCGAAATACGATCGTTACGTGCATGCAGAACCGCCCGGGCAAACAACTCAGTGCCAAAACCACGCCCGCGCCAGGCTGGCAGCACAGAAACGCCAAACTCCCCGCAGCTGGCGGCCTCTGGTTCGTGGATATAAGCCAAGTGCGCCATGGCAATCAAGCAGAGCTTGCGGTTGTAAATGCCAAACACCCGATCGCGCCCAAAGTCCAGGTTAGCCACATAGTGCTCGATTTGCGCGTCCTGGGCGGCGTAGCCAAACCGCAGGTAGCGGTCAGCCCCGTCTAGCGCCAATAAGTGGGCCAGCAGATCCGGGCGATCCTGGACATGCAACTCGCGAACTGGCACAAAGCCGTCATGCACGTCAGCAGAAGAGGGGGCGTTCATCGCCATCAGCACAAACTGCCACGGCGCCAACAGTTTGGATAAGAACCAGTAAAACCCGGAAGTGATGGCATGCATGCGGCCCACTATAAGGGTTTTCCCTAGGTTACACCGCATTTAAGGTCAAACCTGACCTTAAAAATACCCTTACGCTGGCAAAAAGCCCTCAATCGACAAATAACGCTCGCCGGTGTCGTAGTTGAAGCCCAGCACCTTCGCGCCTGCGGGCAGTTCGGGCAATTTTTGGGCAATCGCGGCCAACGTGGCGCCGCTGCTGATGCCGACCAGGATGCCTTCTTGCGCGGCGCTACGGCGGGCCATTTCGCGTGAAGCTTCGGCTTCGACCTGGATCACGCCATCGAGCAAGTCGGTGTGCAGGTTTTTGGGAATGAAGCCCGCACCAATGCCTTGGATCGGGTGTGGCGAGGGCGCGCCGCCGGAGATGACCGGGCTTTGCGTGGGCTCCACCGCAAACACCTTTAGGCCCGGCCACTTAGCCTTGAGCACCTGTGCCACGCCGGTGAGGTGGCCACCCGTACCCACGCCAGTGATGATGGCGTCCAACCCCTCAGGAAAGTCGGCCAGAATTTCCAGCGCAGTGGTGCGGGTGTGCACTTCCACGTTGGCCGGATTTTCAAACTGCTGCGGCATCCAGGCGCCAGGCGTGGCGTCGACCAGCTCCTGCGCGCGAGCAATGGCGCCCTTCATACCTTTTTCGCGCGGCGTCAGGTCAAAGCTGGCGCCATAGGCCAGCATCAGGCGACGGCGCTCGATGGACATGCTGTCGGGCATGACCAAAATCAGCTTGTAGCCTTTGACGGCGGCCACCATGGCCAGGCCTACACCGGTGTTGCCCGAAGTGGGCTCGATGATGGTGCCGCCGGCCTTGAGCACGCCGGACTTTTCTGCAGCCTCCACCATAGCCAGCGCGATGCGGTCCTTGATCGAGCCGCCCGGGTTGCTGCGCTCGGACTTAATCCAGACCTGGGCATCCGGGCCGAACAGGCGGTTGATGCGAACGTGCGGCGTGTTGCCAATGGTGTGCAGGATGTTGTCGGCTTTCATGGTGTCTCCGGTATTGGTTTATGGCAGCCAGCGCAGCGGCTTTTATGAAGCTACTATTTTGGGGCAGATTGGGCTATCGGGGGGTTATAAGGATATGCCAAGGCCGATAATCTCCCCCGTGAAGCCCGCCAGACCACCGCTGGTGCAATTTTGGAAACAAAGCACTGGAGGAACGTCCGGACTGCATAGGGCAGCGTAGCAGCTAACGGCTGTCCACTGAAAACTGCGTCTGCAAGGGCGCGGCATAAGGTGAGGATTAGAGCAACAGAGACGAGTTTCGTGCCCCGGCGCAGCGCAAGTTGCGCCACGGGCCCGAAGGTGAAACGGGCAATCTCTACGCGCAGCAATACCAAGTAGGCCAACGTTGACGGGGCCCCCGGAGTTGGCGGGT
>CAMDHL010000142.1 GCA_945898105.1 Comamonas sp. lk
CGAATCAGGGCTGCCCTGCGGGGTACAAATCATCGGGCCGCAATTCGGCGATCTCTTGTGTATCGATATGGCCAAGAGATTGGAGAAAGAATTTTCCGCCTTCCAGGCGCCGCCCGGTTATGAATGAAGACGCAACTGCGCGGGTGTCCCGTTCATCGCTAGTTAAATCTAAGTGAAGGGCAATGGACCACCACAACCGATTCAAGTACCAAATTTATCGCAGGTGCTAAGGTCGGTAGCTCGGTGGTCGGGGAGAGCATCGCCTTGCACCGGGGCAGAACCACAATGGTTTGGCAAACAATGATAAAGAATGACCAGGGGAAACTGTGCGCAGTCGTCACGCAGACCCAGTTGATTATGAATGGGAGAACTGGATCCTCGCGCTTGTCTCTACTGATTTAAGTGCTATCCTATCGCTCACTAAGTTTTCCTGCCGCTGAAACTTCGGAGTTTGTCACCATGAAAAACACAGTATTAGCCATATTGGCTTTCTGGTTTGTAGCGGTTTGCCTGATCTTCGTTTACACAGTTTTGATTGGCGACTTATAGCGGTTTCGGACCGAGCGCCCTCGGCCTGCTCACCAAATCAGGTAGTGCGCATCGTGGATGATGCAGTCGGCGCCGTTGATGGGCAGCATATCTTGCGGGCAGGCAGAGAAAGCCACGACGCAGTCCATCTCGGCTCTGAAACTCACGCTATCCCCCGATTTACCCAATGGTGCTTCAAAAGATAGTTCAATACCATTTTTGACCGGTATGTTCATGAACAAATTGAATGGCGCCGGATGGACGATTCGTTGGAGTCCGATGGCGGACAGTGCGTGCCCTAGGTTGTCAGTGCAATTGTCGTGAAAACCTTTAGCGCCTAGTTGCTCGTAGCGGTAGCGGTCGCAAGATGCAATCAAAGTGTCGTGAATCCCGGGCGAAGTATCTTCGATCATAGAAAGAATCACGCGGCGCTTGTTGGTGTAAAGCTTATCGCCGACCAAGGGAGTGATCCTGCACAACATGCCGCGGGTATGTTCCATGGACATGCATTCGCCAAGGTCCGCTTCGTTGAACGCCCAGAAATCCACCACCTGGGAACCGTGGGTATTGATCACTTGGAGCGTCTGGCCTGCCTTCATGCGTGCAGCACTGCCTTTGCGAGCGGGAATTAGCTGAAGGGTTTGTAAGTTGGTCATAGCATGTGGTGCCGGTTATGCGGTGCGCTATCCCGCTGATCGCATTAGATGGATCGCCATTGCATGGTAGGCCGGAATAGAGTGCGGGTCTATCCCCAGATTGCCTGCGATATGGTGCGATCCGTAGCGCGCGATCACCATTTCGGCCAAGGGATCTATGTAGAGTGCTTGGCCATGAATCCCCCGCGCCATATAGGCACCATGCGGATTGTGCGTGATCCACCACATGTTTCGGTAGCTCCAACCGGGCAAGGTGTGGTAACCCGCAGATACAAATTTTGTTGGGTCGGCTCCTCGGGCGGTATCCGCAATGACTTCGGGGTAGAGCACTTTCTGGCCTGAAGCACGGCCCCCGTTGCGCATCATTTCCCCAAAACGCGCCAAGTCACGCAGCGTGGTGTTCAGGCCTGCGCCAGCAAATTCAGTACCTGCAGAGTCCACCGTAATGTAGGCATCGTGTTCTGCCCCTAGTAGTGACCAGATACGCTGCGATAGGTTGTCTGCTAGCGACATCCCCGTGACACGCCGGATGATCCATCCCAGCACATCCGTGTTGATTGTTTTGTATGAAAAATGAGCGCCGTGAACACCTTGCTTTTTCACGGTTGGCAGGAATTCATAAAAGTTGTCCGGGCCCTGGTAACCCGTGGGACGAAAAAGTAACCCTCCGGCCCGGGCGTGATGCCAAATGCCTGCATCGGGGTCGGTGTAATCTTCGCTGTAATTCAAGCCGGTAGTCATATCCAGCACTTGGCGCACCGTCGCGTCGGCAAAGCCACTGCCAGCTAGTTCGGGTATATAGTGGGTGACCATGGCTGTTTCGTCGATCAGACCTTCGTAGACCAGGCAGGCGCCAATGCAGCCGATAAATGACTTGGTTACGGAAAATGCTATATGCGGCGTATCAGCGTCGAGCGCACCAGCGTAGCGCTCGTAGACTATCTTTCCGCGGTGAAGCACCACAATGCCGTCGGTGTAATTGGTCAGTAGCGACTGGTCCCAGCGCATCGGCGTTGATGATCCGATAGGATTGAATTGCAGCGGGTCTAAATCCTGGCGCTCTGCACGCTCCAATGGCACAACCGGCCCATGACCGCGCGAGATTGATTTAGTAGCTACCAAATTTCGGTAATTACTATTGGCCCAACGGTTTTGCGGAAACCGCAGCATACTGCCATCATCAAAGCGCACGCGCCTTTCGGGGGGTGGTGGCGTGCCTACCATCCAAGCCATGTGGCGTGGATCGCTTGCTACGGCATCAAGCGGGACGGGTGCGATATTGAGCTGGGTATTCATGTTCTTGTTTTGGTTGTGAGTGGGTGAAGAAAGCTCTCTGAATTAAGCGTAGATGGTGTCAACTTACCAGGCGGCCTGAAGAATTTCGAGGTTGTCTGCGGCTTTTGTTATGGGCCTCGGATTGGAGCGCACGAAAGGGTTGGCCAAACCTTTCTCCGCGATGATGGGTAAGCGCTCTTGTGCCACCTTCAATTGAGAGATGCGCGTGGGCAACTTCAGTTCTGCTATCAATTCTTCTAGTTGGTCTGCTGCGGCACGGGAAGGGTCTCCCAGTGCAGCTGCTATTTCTTGCAGTGGCTTGGCGCAATAGTCTTGGTTGTAGCGCATTACCGTGGGCAGCAGGACGCACGAGGTTATGCCATGCGGTACACCACTATCGCCGCCCAGAGCATGGCCAAGGCCATGACTGGCGCCGTAGTGAACGCGTCGAATGCTGGTGGCAGCCAGCCATGAGGCTGTTTGCCCATTCAAACGCGCTTCTAGGTCCTTGGGGTCGATCATGTAACGGCGCAAGGCGCTTTGCATCAGGCCCAACGCCCGAATTGCCAAGGCATCCGTGAAAGCTTGCGCGTTCACTGCGCATAGCGCTTCAACCGCATGGTCGATGGCGCGTACACCTGTAGATAGCCATAAGGCATCGGGCGTAGCCAGGGTCATTGCGGGATCCAAAATGACGCTGGCTGAGCCAATGAATCGGCCTGTGAAACCATGTTTGATTCCGGTACCAGTGTTCGTGCCACCGGCCAGGTCACTAAATTCTGCGCCTGAAAGCGTTGTCGGTATCGTGATTTGACGGCACGGAGGTTCCCTGACCACGGGCACGCGCAAACTGCCATCGGAGTTGATGGCCATATGCCAATCACTAAGTTGTTCAATCTTTTGGACATCCTCAGCTAGGCAAACCAGGGCAATCTTGACCGTATCAATCACGGTGCCGCCGCCGATGCTCACAATCAAGTCGGCGTTTGCCGCGCGCAGGGCTTGGGTGAGTGCAATGACTTTACTAAAAGGTGTGTGCTCTACACAGGCATCAAAAATGCCGACTACTTGCTTCTCGATGCCCGCCGTCGCCGAGCGAACCAGATCAGTCTTTTCATTGAGGGTGCGGCCCGTGACCACAAACACGCGCTGCGCACCGCGCTGCTCGACTTCCTGCTGCAATGCCGTTGCCACGGGAGTGCCAAAGTGCACCCGATCCATTGGTAAAAATGAAAATAGGCCAGCCTTCATGTGTGCTCCTTTTTTTGTCATGGCGTAAGTCGGCAATCAATGTCACCGTAACAAGTAATGTTGCGGTGCACCAAAAAATGTCTGGACTACTTTAGCGCCAAAATCTACACCATGCTATCCCTTGCATGACCGTTGGCTATTTTTTGGCCCAAGCGCTAAATGTTCGGTTCGGTGCATGCCGCCGAGCGCGGGCTATCGGACGGGCAGGGGCGTGATTTGCATTTAAGGCCGGTACTGCACCGCCTGGGATGGCGGTCTTCAGCGGCGAAAAACACCACCACCTGCAAAGCGCGCTTGCGCGCCTAGCTGCTCTTCAATACGCAGCGCATGGTTCCATTTCACCATTCGTTCGCCACGCGCGAAGGAGCCGACCTTGAGCTGGCCGACGTCCCATCCAATTGCGAGATCGACTATGGTGTTGTCTTCTGTTTCACCAGAACGCGCCGACACAATGGCGCTGTAGCCCAGCTCTTGCGCCACTTGCCAGGCGTCCAGGGTTTCGGTCAAGGTGCCACGCTGATTGGGTTTGAGCAGCACGGTGTTGGCGGCACCCAACGCTGCGGCCTTGCGGATCAGAGCTGCACTTGACACCAGATAGTCATCCCCCACAATTTGCAAGCGATGCCCCACCGCCTTGGTGAAACGTGTAAACCCTTGCGGATCGTCTTCTGCTAGCGGATCTTCAATTGACACAATCGGGTATTTTTCTACCCAGCCCAGCAGCATCTCGATCAATCCATCGGAGTCCAAAACCCGCGACTCTAAGCCCAAGCGGTAATGCCCCGCTTTGCCGAATTCGGATGCCGCAATATCCAGGGCGATGGCCACCTGCTCGCCGGGAATCAAACCAGCGCGCTCTATGGATAGCACCAGCGTTTGCAGCGCTTGTTCGTTGCTGGAAAAGTCGGGCCACCAGCCGCCTTCGTCCGCAACACCATGTAGGCTGCCGCGTTGGGCCATCAAGATACCGGCGTGGCGATAAACCTCGGCCGTCCATTCCAGTGCTTGGGCAAAACTATGTGCGCCGGGGCAAACCACCATAAAGTCTTGCACGTCTACGCGTCGACCTGCATGTGCGCCGCCGCCAAAAATCTGAATTTGCGGCATAGGCAAACGGCCCACTTGACCTTGTCCCAGATAACGGTACAAAGGCACGCCCGAGGCGGCTGCCATCGCATGCGCCGCAGCCATCGACACAGCCAAAGTGGCATTAGCGCCCAAGCGTGATTTGTTGTCGCTACCGTCTAGCGCGATCAGTGCATGATCCAAGGCTCGTTGGTCATCGGCCAGCGTTCCCACCAGAGCGCGGGAAATTTCGCCATTAATGTGGCCCACCGCTTTCATCACATCCAAGCCCCCGAAGGCGTCGCCGCCGTCGCGCAGTTCCAGCGCTTCGCGGCTGCCTTTGGATGCGCCTGCCGGTGCAATCGCCCGCCCCATGGCGCCGTCACCAAGGACTAGTTCAGCCTCCACCGTCGGGCGACCACGGCTGTCCCAGACCCGCCGGGCGTGTATAGATCGAATCGCAAAGTCTTTCATGTACAGATTTCCTTAGCCCAGGCCTGGGCGATGTCTTGAAGCTGCGTGGTGGGTTTCAATAGAAATGCACTGGCCACGCGCCGGACTTGATCGCGCTGCGTGTCATCGGTGATGTACTCGACCGGCGACTTACCGTCCACGCGTGCCAGAAACAGGCCGGGCAGCAGACGCGCCGCACGCGCTTGCACTGCCTGCGGGCTTTCCCAATCCACGCACGCTAAGTAGCTGGCCGCAAAGACTTCAAAGCAGTACAGAAAGTCTGCGCGGGCCCCAGGCGTCCAGAGGCATTTGAGCAGGAAATGGTTTAAGCAAAACGCTAGATCAAAGGCGGGATCGCTCCAGGTGGCGCACTCGGCGTCAAGTAGCACCGGTCCTTGGTTGCCAAGCAAAATGTTTTTGGGGCTTACGTCGCCATGTACCAAGGTCTTGGCATGGCTTTGTGTTTGCTCGACTAATGCGTGCAGCGCGGGCGCAAGTTTGGTATGGCGTGCCGCCGTGGCTACCAAATAGGGTGCTAGTCTGATTTCAAAAAATATTCGTTGAGTTGGAAACTCAGCGGCTAAATCGGCTTGCCCAGCGGCGTAACTGTGAATGCGTCCCAGCACCTCACCTACGGTTTCGGCAGTATTTTTCTCGGCACGTCCAGCATGCAGTTCTTGCTTCCAAAGACGGTAGTCGGCAGGTTCCAGGTACTGCATCACCAGTACGCCCAGCTTTTCATGTTGCCCCAGCAATTGCGGTGCGCATCCGGGCCGAGCAGCGTGCGCTACCTGTAGCCAACGCGCTTCATAGCGATTGCGTTCCACTGGCGCTTGCCA
>CAMDHL010000143.1 GCA_945898105.1 Comamonas sp. lk
ACGCGCAGGATCAGGCCGTGGTGCTGTGCCCGCTTTACCAAATAGGCGCCGACGCCACGTTTGGGATCGAAGGGTGTGCGATTTGCAGGGTCAGCGGCCAGTTCGATGGCGCCGATCAGGCCCAGGCCGCGTGCGTTGCCTACCAGCGGATGGTCCTTGAAGGCCTGAATGCCCTGCTGCAGACGCGGGGCCACTTGTTGCACATGCGCAAGAATTTTGTCGCTCTCATAAATGCGCAGCGTTTCCAGCGCCACGGCGCAGGCTAGCGGGTGGCCGCTGTAGGTATAACCATGGCCGAAGACACCAATCTCGGCGCTGGCATCAGCAATGGTTTGGTAAATCTCGTTGGACACGTAGAGCGCGGACATGGGCACATAGGCCGAGGTCAGCATCTTGGCCACCGTCACCATGTCGGGCTTGAGGTCGTACACCTCGGTGCCGAAGTTCTTGCCTAGGCGTCCAAAGGCGGTTATCACTTCATCGGCCAAAAACAGGATGTCGTATTTTTTGAGGAGCGCCTGCACCCCGGCAAAGTAGCCTGGTGGCGGAATGATGACGCCTCCTGCGCCTTGCACTGGCTCGGCGATGAAGGCCGCCACGGTGTCTGGCCCCTCGCGCAATATGGTGTCTTCCAGTTCTTTCAGCAGACGTGTTACGAACTCGGCCTCGGTTTCACCGGGCAAGCCAAAGCCATAGAAATGCGGGCAACTGACGCGCACAATGCCGGGCAGTGGCAGGTCAAAGTTCTGGTGCATGCTGCCCAGTCCCGACATCGATGCCGCCGCCGCGGTTACGCCGTGGTAGCCCTTGTTGCGCGCGATGATTTTTTTCTTCAGCGGGCGGCCCTTGGCGTTGTTGTAGTAACGCACCAGCTTGAACGCGGTGTCGTTGGACTCCGAGCCTGAGTTAGCAAATAGCAAGCGCGCGTTCGGGATCGGGGACCAGCGGACCAATGTTTCCACCAGCTCGGTGACCGGGCCGGGCACTTTGCCTGAAAACGAGTGGTAGTAGGGCAGCGTCATCATCTGCTTGTAGGCAGCCTCGGCCAGCCGCTTCTCAGAAAATCCCAGCGAGGCGCACCACAGTCCCGCCATACCTTCGATGTAGGCCTTGCCATGTTCGTCAAAGACTTGCACGCCTTCGCCGCGCACGATTACTAGTGGACCATCTTGTTCTAGCTGGCGCAGTTGGGTGTAGGGGTGCAAATGGTGGCGCAGGTCACGTTGGCCTGCCGCCGATATTTCTGCTTTGGGGTGGTTCATAGCGTGAGGTTCTTTCTTCCGAAGTGCGGAGACCGATGATCACCGTACTGTATTGCACATTAGGCCTACCCCCGCTATGTTTGGAAAGCTTAGCGCGCCGGTCCGCGGTTGCCGCCGCCAGGGCCGCCACGGCCACGCGGGCCGCCGGGACGCGGACCGCCGCCGAAGCCGCCGGGTGCGCCACCAAAGCCACCGCCGCCGTTCGGGCGCTTACCCTGGTAACCACCGCCGCCGCCACGGCGTGCGCCACGCTCAGCCATCATGTCCACGCTGGTGCGCATGGGGTCGGGCTGGCCGCCAGGGGCGCGCGGTACACGCGGCTCGCTGGGGAAATTCTTCATGGTCGGGTTGGCTAGCGGATTGCGGTTCTGGTGTGCACGCGCATCGTGCGAGCGTGGAGGCTGGTCTTCGTGGGCCATAGGGCCGTCGTCGTCACGCGGGAATCCGGCATCGCGGGGGAAGCCCGGGTCACGCGGGTAGCCGGGATCGCGCGGCGGCCGGTGCGGGCCGTTGCGGCCAGCACCTTGGCGCGGCGGGCCGTTGGGACGTGGGCCATTACCAGGACCGTTGCGCGGTCCACGCGGACCCGCGCCGGGGCCGCCGGTGCTTTTCTTTTCGCGCACGCGTTGCAGCATTTCAGTGCGAGCGGCTTTGGCAGCGGCTTGCATCACATCGCGGCTGGGGGGTTTGCCCGCACCGCCCCAAATGGTTTGGCGGCCCATGGCGATGGGCTCGGCGCGCTCGCCCGGCTCGGGTTCAAAGCCGGGTATGACTTGCACTTCCAAGTGCTGCTTGGTAAAGCGCTCGATGTCCTGCATAAAGCCTTCTTCGTCCATGCAGACTAAGTTGATGGCCGTGCCATCGGCGCCGGCGCGGCCCGTGCGGCCGATACGGTGCACATAGTCTTCGCTGACGTTGGGGATTTCGTAGTTCACGACATGCGGCAGTTCGTCGATGTCGATGCCGCGCGCGGCAATGTCGGTCGCTACCAGCGCACGCACATCGCCGCTTTTAAAGCCGGCCAGCGCCTGGGTGCGCGCCGCCTGGCTTTTGTTGCCGTGCAGGGCCATGGCGCTAACGCCGTTTTTCTCGAGGTATTCGGCCACATTGTTGGCGCCGAATTTGGTGCGGGTAAAGACCAACACCTGGCTCCAGTTTTGGGTGTTGATGATGTGCGCCAGCAGCGCTTTTTTCTTTCCACGCCCCACAGGGTGGATGATTTGGTTGATGCGCTGTACCGTGGTGTTGCGCGGCGTGACTTGCACGCTTTGCGGATTTTTGAGTAGCGTGGCGGCCAGGTCGCGGATCTCGTCGCTAAAGGTGGCCGAGAACAGAAGGCTTTGCTTGTCGCGGGGCACCAAGGCCAGCACTTTCTTCACATCATGGATAAAGCCCATGTCCAACATGCGGTCAGCTTCGTCGAGCACCAAAATCTGTACCTGGCCCAGGTCCAGCATGCCTTGCTGGTGTAAGTCCAGCAGTCGTCCGGGGGTGGCTACCAGCAAGTCTACGCCGCGCTTGAGTTTGGCAATTTGAGGGTTCATGCCCACGCCGCCAAAGATAACGGTGCTGGAAAGCTCCAGGTATTTGCCGTAAGTGCGGATCGATTCTTCAATTTGCGCGGCCAGTTCGCGCGTGGGGGTGAGCATCAGGGCACGGATGCCGGTGCCACCGAATTTGTTGGTGGCCGCCTGGGTGGTGGACAGGCGTTGCAGGATCGGCAGGGTGAAGGCAGCGGTTTTGCCGGTGCCGGTTTGGGCGCCGCCCAAAAGGTCGTGGCCGGCCAGGACCAGGGGAATAGCCTGCGCCTGGATGGCGGTGGGCGTTTCGTAACCTTGCTCGCGCACGGCTTTGAGGATGGCGGGCGCCAGATTCAATTCATCGAAGTTCATACAGAAGCACCCGAGGGTGCATACATACCGGCCGTTCCGCACGGGGTGTGTTGTGCGGTCAGTCAAAGGCAGGCAGGTTCAAAAGGCGGGACGCCGACGTGTAGGGCAGTCCCCAGCATGGTGCTGGCGCTGCGGGCAACTGAAGCTCCGCAGACCGACACATTGTCGCACGTTGCAACCTCGAGACTTTTGCCGCCTCTGGCGCAGCAGGCCCGCGCCTAGCGCGCAGCGTCGATAATGCGCCCTTCCCCCCTTTTAGCTCTGACAGATACCTACCCCAATGGCCCAATACGTTTTCTCCATGAACCGCGTCGGCAAGATCGTGCCGCCTAAGCGGCATATTCTTAAAGACATTTCGCTCAGCTTTTTCCCTGGCGCCAAGATCGGCGTGCTGGGCACAAATGGATCGGGCAAGTCCACGCTGCTCAAAATCATGGCCGGCATTGACAAGGAAATCGAGGGCGAGGCCATCCCCATGGCCGGCCTGAACATCGGCTACCTGCCGCAAGAGCCGCAGCTAGACCCGACCCAAACCGTGCGCGAAAGCGTGGAAGCGGGCATGGGCAAGGTCATGTCCGCCAAGGCCCGGTTGGAAGAGGTCTATACCGCCTACGGTGAAGAAAACGCCGACTTCGACGCCTTGGCCGCCGAGCAAGCCGAGCTGGAAGCCATCATTGCCACCGCGGGTACCGATTCCGAGCACCAACTCGAGATCGCCGCGGACGCGCTGCGCCTGCCCCCTTGGGATGCCAATATCGGCGTGCTATCCGGTGGCGAAAAACGCCGAGTGGCCTTGTGCCGTTTGCTGCTGTCCAAGCCTGACATGCTGCTGCTCGACGAGCCGACCAACCACTTGGACGCTGAATCGGTGGACTGGCTGGAGCAGTTTTTGCAGCGCTATCCCGGCACCGTGGTCGCTATTACCCATGATCGTTACTTCTTAGACAACGCGGCCGAATGGATTTTGGAGCTGGACCGTGGCTCGGGCATTCCCTACAAAGGCAATTACAGCGACTGGCTGAGCCAAAAGCAGGCCCGCCTGGAGGCCGAGCAAAAAGGCGAGGAAGCGCGCGCCAAGGCCTTAAAGAAAGAGCTGGAATGGTCCCGCCAAAACCCGAAAGCGCGCCAAGCCAAGAGCAAAGCACGTCTGGCGCGCTTTGAGGAACTGAGCGACTTCGAGTACCAAAAGCGTAACGAGACCAACGAAATCTTCATCCCCGTGGCCGAGCGCCTGGGCCAGGAAGTGATCGAGTTTGTCAACGTGACCAAGTCTTTCGGCGACCGCGTGCTGATCGACAACCTCAGCTTCAAAGTGCCACCCGGCGCTATCGTGGGCATCATCGGGCCGAACGGCGCAGGTAAATCGACCCTGTTCAAGATGATTGCCGGACGCGAAAAGGCCGATTCTGGCGACGTGAAGATTGGCCAAACCGTGAAGATGGCTTTTGTCGATCAACACCGCGACGAACTAGCCAACGACAAAACCGTTTGGGAAGACGTGTCCGGCGGTTTGGATATTTTGAACGTGGGTAAATTCCAGATGGCCAGCCGCGCCTACTGTGGTCGCTTTAACTTCAACGGTGCCGACCAGCAAAAGAAAGTTGGCATGCTCTCGGGCGGTGAACGTGGACGCTTGCACCTGGCCAAGACGCTGATTGCCGGCGGTAATGTGCTGATGCTGGATGAACCGTCTAACGACCTAGACGTGGAAACCCTTCGCGCCTTGGAAGACGCGCTTTTGGAATTTGCCGGCACGCTGATGGTGATAAGCCATGACCGCTGGTTTTTGGACCGTATTGCCACGCACATCCTGGCTTGCGAGGGTGATAGCCAGTGGGTGTTTTACAGCGGTAACTACCAAGAGTATGAAGCCGACAAGAAAAAACGCCTGGGCGAAGAGGGTGCAAAGCCCAAGCGCATGCGTTACAAAGCGCTTAAGTAATTACCCCGTAATCCACCAAAAGCCCGCGCGCCGGGCGCCACCGCGTTGGCACTTTGTTTGAAAGGACTGCCATGACATCCATCTTCGACCAAGGACTGGACAAAAATGCGGCCAATTTCGTTGCCTTGTCGCCGGTGAGTTTTGTGGAGCGCACGGCCGAGGTATTTGGCGACTTGACGGCGGTGATTCACGGCCAACGGCGCTACACCTGGGCACAAACCCGCGAGCGCAGTGCCCGTCTGGCAGCAGCCTTGCGCGCCAGCGGAGTAGTGCGTGGCAGCACGGTCAGCGCCATGCTGTCCAACACGCCGGAAATGCTGGAGGCGCATTACGCGGTACCTGCGCTTAATGCGGTGCTCAATACCCTGAACACGCGCCTGGACCCTGCCTTGTTAGCCTGGCAAATGAACCATTGCGAAACCAGCGTTTTGCTGACTGACAGTGAATTTGGCAGTGTGATGCGCGAGGCCTTGCGCATACTGCGCGAGACCCATGGGCGCGAGTTGCTGGTGGTCGATATTTGCGACAGCGAGTGGACCGGCAGCAGCGAGCGTGTGGGCACGCTGGAATACGAGAGCTGGCTAGCTGCGAACGCACCCTTATCGGTGCTGCCCGGCCCGCAAGACGAATGGGATGCGATTGCCGTGAGCTACACCTCAGGCACTACCGGCGACCCCAAAGGCGTGGTGACGCACCACCGAGGCGCATACCTGAATGCCGTGTGCAATGCCAGCACCTGGACCATGCCGCAGTTCCCGATTTATTTGTGGACGCTGCCTATGTTTCATTGCAATGGCTGGTGCTTTCCCTGGACGGTGGCTATGCAAGCGGGCACGCATGTATGCCTGCGCAAAGTGGAGGCCGCACCGATTTTGTCGGCCATCCGCGAACACCACGTGGACCATTACTGCGCTGCGCCCATCGTCCACAACCTCTTGATCAACGCGCCTGCCGCTTTGCGCGAGGGCAT
>CAMDHL010000144.1 GCA_945898105.1 Comamonas sp. lk
ATCGCGTATGTACCCGCCACAGTCATGCTCGCGCCCGAACTGACGGTTATATCGCCATTAGTTTGTCCACCACTTCCATACTGGGTGGTAATGCTGCCTGAGCAAATGGCTGTCACGCTATTGGCTGCTGCCAGATCGCACGCCGCCCAGGCCGAGTGCGCATCCCATACCAATAAGGCCACCCCTCCGACTGCTTGCAACAGCACCCTTCGAAGTCCCGCTGGGCTGACGCCTAGACTATTCACCATAAGCCAGACCAACGCACCAAAACAGGGTGATTATTGGGTTGGTCTGACCTGAAATTAAAAACACAATCTAAAACTTTTTTATTTAAGCAGTGCGTAACCAGTAATTAATCGGTTAATTTGATTTTAATGTTTTTAAATTTATAAAAAATGTAAAATTTGGTTTGTCCATATAAACGACTAAGCTATTGTTGTAATTACTCAACAACGAGTGCGTGCGGATCATGGTCGGATTGGTGTGAAAGGACTGGCGCGCGCTAGCCGCGCCTATTTGGGGTGCGTTGAATGCCGTGGAGCAGCTCCTTGCGTCGTCCCGAGATGGCTGCTCTAGCCTTCATAAAATGCGTCCAAACAAAGGGGCAGACATGAAAAAACTCGGTTACGGCTTACTCTTGGTGCTAGTCATGCTGGCGGCTGCCATTCAGCTGGGGGGTCATGGCTATTTTTGGAAGGCGCTGGCTAGCACCTATTTCCAGGGGTACAGCACTGCGCATATCGATGACGCCAACAATTTTGCGCAGCGCAACATCGCGACGGGGACGCCCCAATCCTGGTCCAAGGACGTCCGCTACAACCAAAAAGTTCTAGACCCGGCCATGGCGGCCTATCTGCAGCAACACGGCACAGCAGCGTTTTTGGTAGCGCAAAAAGGCGCCCTGGTGCATGAGCAGTATTTCGGCGCCTATTCCGCCCAAAGTCGGACCAATTCCTTCTCGATGGCGAAAACCATCACTACCTTGCAGGTGCAAATGGCGGTACAGCAGGGCGTTATCAGCAGTTTTGATGCGCCCTTGATCGAACGTCTGCCCGAATACGAGCAGGATGCGCGAGGCCAGAAAGCCACGATTTCGCAGCTCTCAAGCATGACGTCCGGCCATGATTGGACAGAAAACTACTACCTGCCGCTCAACATCACCACCGATTTGTACTATGGCAAAGATGCGGAAAAATTGGTGTTGGGCCAAGGCTTTGAGCGTGAACCGGGCACCGAATACGAGTACAGCAGCGGCACCACACAGCTATTAGGCGTGTTTTTAAAGCGGGCATTGCAGGCCAAGGAACCGCGTTTGACGATTAGCGAACACCTTTCGCGCAGCTTGTGGGCGCCGCTGGGTATGGAAAGCGACGCTATCTATACCTTAGACCGCGAGGAAAGCCAAGGCGGAATGGAGCGCACGTATTGCTGCATATTTGCTAGCGCTCGCGATTTCGCCAAGATTGGGCAGTTGTTGCTGCAAGATGGCCAGTGGAATGGAAAAACTCTTTTAGACAAAGCCTTTGTCGAACGCATTCGTAAGCCAGACTTGCAACCCTACTACGGACACTCTTTGTGGATGGATTGGAGCTATAAGCATCCGTTTTACTTTTTGCAAGGCCATCAAGGTCAGTACGTAATGGTGGTGCCGTCTTTGGATTTGGTAGTGGTGCGCACGGGCCAGACTCGTGACAAAAAAACCAAAGGGCCCAACGGCATTACGCCGGCAGAGGTATATCGTTTTGTAGATCAAGCGGTGGCGCTGGTCCAATGAAAATTGCGCTGTTACAGCGCCTGTTAATCAGCGGATAGATACCCGAGCAAAGGGCAATTCGATCATGGCCTGTCGCCTAAACATCAGCCTGCAGGAATGGTGTTTTGCTTTAGTGGTAGTCGTATCCAAAAGCGCGGCCCCCGCTCAGGTGCGCTTTCAACGCCCGCTGTCGCACCCAATAGTTCGGCTAAGCTTTGGGCGATCGGAAAGGCTAATCCAGACGTAGAGTCCGGGTTGTCAAACGCAGGATGTGTCGGGGACGAGGACAAGGCCGCTATATCCCGCGAGCTGTCCGCTTGAACTGAGATAACAATGGCTGCCGAGGTTTGGGGCCGCACATGGATTAGCAATGGGCGGGGCCCCAAAGCGGTGTGGGCGCACTGAATTAACTTGACAAGTGCCTGCACAAGCAAGTCCTTGTCGGTGTAAAAAACTACGGGTAGCGCCTTGTCAAGAAACAAAGCGTAGTCGCCGCCACTTACTACGGGCTCTGTCTGTAGAACTTTCATAAAGGCGTGCAACTCATCGCGCAAGACCAGGCTTTGCATGTGCACGGAAATCCCACCGGCGCTGAGCCGTGAATATTCCAGTAACTCATCGATAGCGAGCTTGCTTTCCGATGCCAAGCGAATGTTGTACTCTAAAACCATCAAAGCATTGGGCGCCTTGGCAAAACGCACCATAGCATTTTCACTCCACTTTTGGATTGCCGAAAGTGGAGGTGAGATCCCGTCGCTAATGGCCGACAAAAAGCGCTCGCGTGCTACCAGCAAGCTTCTTAGCTTTGCGGTGTCTACGACTAATTCTTCTTGCCGTCGTTTCAGCATCAGGTGGCTCTGGACATCGGAGTGGTGATAGAAAATAATCACTAGCCCTAGGGCCATTAAAACCAATGAATTGTCAACAAGTGACGTGATGCCCTCAGCCAGTGAAACCGAACTCAAGGGAGGTTCGACGCCAATCCAAAGTCCAGAGAAAACCATGGCCACGTGCGCTGTGATGTAAATTAGCAGCCAGACCACGGCTGCCCGCTGGCTGACCACAAAGTAATTACCGGTAATCAAAACTGCCATCCAAGCTAAAGCGCTTGAATAAATGCCTCCCGAATACCAGGACACGGTTAGAACCGCTACAGCGGCAATAACTGACCCAATATGGGCAATAATTTTCTCTGACAAACCCAGATTCAAAGCAAAAAGGAGAAAACACCAAGCAGGAATGCAAAACTGTTGGACGCCCACGACGAAAGGGAACGGCGACGTAAACGCTGTCAACGCTGAGGTGCTTGCTGCAATCAATAGTAATAAGTTGGCAAATATCAGCTTGGCATTACGCCGAGCAAGGTGCAAACGGATCATTGGAAAAAGTTGCGACATAGGTGTTAGTCCTTCGTTTAGCCTAATTGCGCTTTGAGCGCGCGAAACAGAGTGTCCATGGTCCAGGGCCTGAAAAGAACCCATTGCATGCCCGCATCAAGGCAGATCTTTCGTTGTGGCGCGAGCATCGAATTGCCCAGCCCAATGACGATAAGCTTATGAAGTTTGCTTTTCGAATGGGTGCGAATGCGTCGCGTGGTTTCAATGCCGTCCATGCCGGGCAGCTGCAACTCTATGAGCACTAGATCAAAATCGCCAAACTCGAGTTGCACTAGCGCAGTCTCCCCGCTATCGGCCACCCCAAACTCACACTTTCCAAACAGATTGTTCAGCGTTTGCTGTATTTCAAACTGCTTGGCAGTTGGGCCGCCAACTACCATTACGCGCAAGGTTTGGCGGTCGTTAATCTTTGTCGGCTCATTCGTAACAGCTTGTTCAGGCACGGTAAGCATGGGCCACTCCAATCGCAACACCAACCCATCTGGCTTGTGCTCATAGGCGATACGGCCACCTACCCTTGCAACCAGCCGTTCATGCAACCCTTGTTCTTGCAAGTCTGCAGGCGCTTCGTTTGCCGTTACTTGACGGATACCTGAGGTATCCGTGTCCTTATCAAAATAGATAACCGTGGTGTCTAAGGCATGCGTTTGTGGTATTTCCAAGGTGAATAAATTGCCCTTGAATGCTGCATGCACCTGCAGACTTCCCATAAACGCAGGTCCCATGCTTTGTAACAGTAAGTGCGCTACGACTCGACTCAAACGAGTTCCATCGCCGATCGCCCAGCGATACGTTTCCTGGCTGGAGGCCCACTCAATCGAAACATCGGAAGCTACATTGCGTAGTTTGGAAACGTTAATCGCATAGACAAGAGCCTCATGTAAATCAAAGGGTGACTGACTCAACACCAGTTTGCCTAACTCCAATTTAGCTAAATCTCCAAGTTCGTCAACAAGCCCGATTAATTGATTAGATGCCTGCTCCAAGAACGCACCGCTATCCTCAAAATTGGATACTGTCGGCAATTGATTCTTTGTGATCGGGGCAAGGAGGCGTACGCGCTCCATCGGTACTCGGAGTTGGCTCTCGAGCGCACCCACAAATACAATGATTTGATCACGTGTCTTTTGTAATCTGGCTTGCAGTTCGCTCAATGCATGGGTTCGCGCTGCCAAACGCTCATTCTTACTTCGATAATGAATCTCGTTCCAGTAAAGCACCAGCATCAATGCAATGGCAAGATTTAGTTTGACCCACAGCGTGTTTATCGGAGTGATGGTCGCTGCGTTGACATCTGCCGTGATCCAAAGGTGTTGCACTGCAAGAAATTGGGCAACATGGTGCAGAAAAACAATGAATAGCCAAACCATTGACCATCGGAGATTGATAATCAGAAGCGCGGCGATTGCAACCGTAGGCATCCAGACAATAGCAGGTGAGTTGATGCCACCTGTACGTGAAATCAAAATAGCAAGCGAAGAAAATGAGAGGACGATAAAGCTGTGTGCAGAAAAATCAAGTGCATCCGAGAGTTGTGCGATGCCGGCCAATAAGAGGAAGATTACGAATCCAATTAAGCAAATTGCGATGTCGCTCGGATCAACTACTAAAAAACATCCGACCAGGAAATTCAAGCTACTTATGCCTGCAATACGTAGCACCAACCAACGCCGCACACGTTGATCTTTGCGATTGAACACGAAACCTGAAAAAAAGTCGGATTGCTTAGACATAGAGAGTGCGTATTTTTCTTGATTCAATAGGAGGTTTACAAGTTGGTCAACCGCCTACAAAAAGTATATTTAAACCATTATTTTAATAAAATATTTTGTCATAAACATAATGAAATTGATAAATAATAGAAGATAAAAACAAATGAAACAAATTTTTGATATCAAAATGAGGCGCTAGCTGATGGTCAGCGCAAAGATGAGTGTTTAGCTCAGGAGTTCTCGTACTTGCTGTAACAAGCGCACCCTGTTAAAGGGTTTAAGCATGATTGCGTTCAACCCGGCTTCCTCAAAATTTGCCAAATCGGGCGGATGGATGTTGGCAGTCAATCCCAGAATCGGTATTGGCTTAGCGGCGCCCGTGCTTCGGCTGCGGATTGCGCGGGTAGTTTCAATACCATCCATCTCTGGCATGACCATGTCCATCAATACCAGATCGATAGCCTGAGTTTGAATGACTTTAAGGGCTTCCTGACCTCCGCTTGCGTCGTAGACACTGATCCCGGGCCATTGGCTAAGCAGCACCTGGCGCAACAAAAGTCGGTTGACCGGGTGGTCATCAACGATGAGCACACGCCAATGTAGTGAAGACGGACTGATATGCTGGCTTTCGGCAGTTGGCGGCGCCTCGGGCGCTTCTACGGCTTTTAGCGGCAAACGAAACCAAAAGCGAGAGCCTTTCGCCGGTTCGCTATCAAAGCCTATGGTTCCGCCAAGCAAGTGCACGAGCTGTTTAGAGATCAGTAATCCTAGGCCGGACCCGCCAAAACGCCTTTGGATGGTTGGATTTGCTTGAGAAAAACGGTCAAACAGTCTAGCCTTTTCGTCTTCGGAGATGCCAATTCCGCTGTCCTGCACCGAGAATTCCACGGTCTCCTCGGAATCTGCGCTGGCGCTAAGCAAAACAAATCCGGACTCGGTAAATTTAATCGCATTTCCAAGCAAGTTGACAAGAACCTGCCTAAGCCTATGCTTATCGGTATGCACCCATTTCGGTACAGAGTCATCAATTTGGCAGATGTAGCGCAAATTGCTGGAGGAAACTCGGGGTTGAAACAATCCAAAAGCATTGTGCAGCGTGTCATGCAATTGCACTTTTTCCCATTGCGGGCGAAGCTGGCCAGACTTGAACTGCGTGTAGTCCAACAC
>CAMDHL010000145.1 GCA_945898105.1 Comamonas sp. lk
GTCATCACACGGAAACGACGCTGCGCGTCCGGGTGGTCGAATGGGTTAGCAGTAGCCACAGCGGGTACGGGAACCCGAGGTTTACCTCCAGTGGCGAGTTCCAAAAGCGCCTCTGCCGCCTCTGCGGGGAGGTGGTCGGCCAGGGCCAATAAGTTGTCTTCTGTCGCGGCCTTCACGTCGGCCAGCCATTCGGTCGGCACCCCGTAACCCAAAAGTTCACCATCGGGCCTATCGGAAAACAGCAGTTTGGGCGGGGTGCTAGGCCTTGGCGCCAGCGGTAGATCAGCCTGCACATAAACAGGCACTATCACTTCCTGCACCGTCTCACGCACTTCCACCAATTGCGCAGCGCCCGTGGTCGGATGAGTCTCCAGCTTGCGCCGGGCTGCCCATTCGTAGGCCTTGTCGTGGTGGTCCACAAAACACAGTAGCAAGCTGCCTTGCGTTTTGTGCAGCACGATACGGATGTCGCTACCTGCCCGCACCGACCAGAAGTGTTTGTCCTTGGACTGTTCAATCCGGTGCAGGCTCATGCTGGGGTGCGCCGGGTTCAGTTGCAGATCAAAGGCGGTGGTCTTGACTGCCTTTTGTTCTTCGCCGGTTAGCCGTGCCAGGCTGTCGGTGAAGGTGTCTGCGATTCGGAAGTCCATATTGCGGCAGAGTCAAAGTGCCAACTTCAATAAGCCATCACGCAACTTCATAAAACTAGGCGAAGTGTTTTGATTGATGTCCATGAAGGGCGTGATCTTTTCTGCCCATTCATGCTTTATTTGTCCCGGCAGCGGCCAGCCTGATTTCTTTATAGCGGCAATCCCACCTGGATAAATGGCATCTGCCAATAGCTCCCAAGTACCGCATACGCTGTCTTGCGCGTAACGGTCAATCACATCACGCTTTGCCCTTGGGTAGGCTTTCAAAATACTTTGCCTATCACCAAGGTACCAAGCCTCCATTTCTTCGATGGCAAGCCTGAACAAAGTGCGTGGTGCGGGCTGACATTTGGCCACCAGCGATTTCAGTTCCGTTAGAAATGCGCTGCATTCCCGACTGTCTGTATCAAGCACCACTACTACAGCATCAATACTTACCGTCTTTCCGTAACCTTGTAACAATCGTGGCAACTGATCAAGCAGCATACGTTTGGCAGGGTCAGCTTTTACGGACAAGCCCGGGGGAATTCGCCCAATACCTTTGTACGCCTTCATTCGCCAGGTGTGCGGCGCGCCATGCGCGCCTAAAATCTTGGGCACGAGTTGGGCAAGCATCTTTTCACCGGAGCTATCTTCAACCAAAAACTCGATGTGCATGACTACCTTGCCTCCAGGTAGTCGCTGTACCAAAGGCCCCCCAAGGGTAATCCTTCATCGACAAGATTTTTGACAACATCCAGGTCGGAGACTCTCCGAATGACTGAATAGCCATCTGCGCCTTTTTCAAGAATCCAAACTTCCGCAGGCGAAAGTGCATCCACGAAATAGGGCTGGTGCGTCGTTACAAAAATTTGAGGCGCATTCTTTTTGCCATTGGCATGCGCCCGAAATTCTTGGGCCAGTGCCTCAAGCAGTTTGTGGTAGAGCCCGTTTTCAGGCTCTTCAATACAGATAAAGGGTGGCGGCTCTGGGTCATCCATCAATAGCAGATACGCGAATACCTTTAGCGTCCCATCAGACATCTGTTGTGCAAAAAATGGGTCCGCAAATGCGCCGTCGTTGAAGCGCAGTAACAAACGCTTGTCCTGGGTTTCCTGCGTATCGATGCTCTTGATTCCTGGAATTTTGGCCGCTATGCGCCCCAGAATTGCTTTGAATCTGTCTTTGTGTTCACGTGCCATGAACTGAACCACGTTTCCTATGTTGTCGCCATGGCTATTAAGGTGTTTCTGGGGACCCGCCGTGGGTAGGCTGCGCGCGGCGTCAGGATAGAAGTACGACAGGTACCACCCTTTCAAGAAATCTCGAAATTGCTTGATACGGGGGTGCTCCTTGAGTGTGCCAAGGGTGGCGATGCCCAGCTGTCGCAGGTCGGTTAGTTCAACAGGCGTTTGAGCTCTGTCTTCCTCCCCCTCCAATTCAACCGCTTCTTCTCCGGCCCAAACCATACCCTTGCCGTGATTTAGTCGCAAAAATGGATAGGGTCGCCCATGCTTTTGGCCTTTCCTACGTTGCTTGAGAACTTCTGACTCGACAAACGGGCGCCCTGTCTCGTCCAACGCAATGGATAACTCATATGTCATGGGACGTTCGCCCACTGCTTCGCGGTAGTAAATTTCGAAGCAAATCGGATCGCTTGAACCACGTGAGCGCAAGCGGTCGTAGCCGCCACGTTGCTTCATATCACATGCCTGCTCCACGTCATGTACCAAGCAATCGGCTACAAACCCAAAAGCATCAAACAAGGTGCTTTTACCAACGCCATTTTTCCCAATGACCACCGTAAAGGGCGTCAATGGCGCCCCACCCCCAGAAGACAGCTTTCCTAGCGTTACGTCGCGTAATGCACGGTAGTTTTGAACGCGGAAACCTTCTATCAGAGCCATGATCTTTCCTTTTTGGAATGATTAAACCACCCTAAACACCTTCATTACCTCGTCCCCCAGGTGATTAATAACCTTCACCGCCACCCGCCCAGACTTCGGCTTGTCAAACGGGCGTGAGGTATCGCTGTTCAGCGTGTCCCAGGCTTCCTTGTCGATCTCGGCCTTCAGCGTGGTTTTGAGGGCGCTGTATGGGTCATTGGCACCCAGGAAGTAGGCGTGCCGCACGAAGAAACTCTCTTCGTGGTAGTCGGTGTCGATGAACCAGCAGGCGATTCCGTCGGCACCGTCGCTGACCACTTCGCCGGTCTGCGGTTTGAACACGTCCACGCCGTTGACCTTGATACACATCTGGCCATTGGTCTGGGGCAGCAAGGTGATGTCGGGTTCGCCAAAGATCACAAACAGGTTGCCCTTGCCGGTGTTCTTCAGGTCTTCGGCCATGTGCAGGTCGGCGTTCATGCGCGCCTTGAGCACCGGGATGCGGCCGAGCTTGCTGAACTCTGTGGCGTGCGCCTCGTAGTTGAAGGCGCAGGCAATCAGAACATCAAAGCCCGCGTCGCCACATTCGCGCGCGGCTGCGACCAGGTCGCTGCGCTGCACGGTACCAAATTCGGGGCCGATGAAGATACCGGCGCGCTTTCCTCGGGCTTCGCTCTCGTCATTGCCGCCTTCCAGGTAACGGCCCTCGGCACACACTGCGCCTTCGCCCGGCCAGGGGGTAAGTGAAGTGAACGTGATTCGATCAGCCTTGTGGGCTTGCTGTACGCCAGCGGTTTTTAGGTTGTCCAGAATCATCTGCGGGAACGACTGGCGCGCCTTGTAGTCTGCCGGGTTTTGATTCAGCGTGTCAATCAGATCATCATCTTCGTCCACTCCCAACATGCGGTGCGGGCTGAG
The DNA here is from genome assembly GCA_945898105.1 of Comamonas sp. lk. GTDB lineage: Bacteria > Pseudomonadota > Gammaproteobacteria > Burkholderiales > Burkholderiaceae_C > Allorhodoferax. The sequence continues at coordinate 3,434 of CAMDHL010000145.1, forward strand.
CGACTCGACGGTAAAGGGGCCAGCCACACGCACGGCCTTTTTGTTGTCGTACGGTTTGTCGTACAGAAACTCAAACTCGGCCTTGGCGGCAATCGACGCGTCAATTTCTTTCTGGCGGGCAATGCGGGCCTGCCACCAATCGGCGTGCAGCTTTTTGGCAGCATCAGCCCACTGGACATCAGCATCGCGGGGAATCTCCCATTCCTGCCAGTGGGTTTTGAGTGCAGCGTTCAGCTTTTCGCGCAGCGGCTCCAGCGTGGCCTGCCACTTGTCCCAGATCACGTCGATCTCGGCATTGTTGGCAATGGATTTCAGGGTGATGTGCGGCACGCGCTCATAGACAAACCCATGGCGAATGTTGCCCTGCACCGGCTGGGTGCTGGGTGCCGTACGGGTGACTTCGGCTTCCTTGATCTGACCTTCACGCGAATCGGCCAGCAGGTAAAACGGATAGCGTGCGCCCATGATGCGGGCACGGGCCAGGGCAAGTGCTACCCGCGAGGTGTCAATGGTGATCCAGCGGCGACCCCATTGCTCGGCGACGGTGGCGGTAGTACCACTGCCGCAGGTAGGGTCGAGTACGAGGTCGCCGGGGTCGGTGGCCATGAGGATGCAGCGCGCTACTGCTTCTGTCGCAGTCTGGACAACGTAAACCTTTGGATCTGAGCGACTTTGAACACCACCTATATCGAGCCAGATGTTTGTACGCGGGTTTGCCGCAAAGTCATCCAACAATCGAACATACCGAGGAGTTGCGCCCTCTAGCATTACCCGCTCAGCTTTAGCCGCACGAACGAGGCCGTCAACCGTTGTCTTCCAGTGAAGTCCCTTCGGGGCCGGCCACTGCTTGCCAAGATATAGGAAAACCTGCTCAGAACCTGACTCGCCTTGCGACGTCAGCTGATCTGACGTCGCAAGGCGAGTCAGTTCATGAGCGGAGTTCCTCAGAGCCTGAATACTGGAAATCTCCCGATACTTTGTCGCTCCAGCTTCTCCTGCTTGTTTGGCAGTCAGTAAATCACGATATTTCAGCAGCGGTTTCTTCTTCGCAAACCAAATCATGTAATCAGCGACGTTTGACAGCGTATCGCTTGAAAAGCCAGTTGTTTTCGCATATGCGATCGTCGAAACGAAATTATCTTCACCAAAAACCTCGTCCATCACCGCCCTCACCCGGTGCACATTCTCATCCCCAATTTGCACAAAAATCGATCCCGATTCCGTCAGCAAATCCCGCGCTACGGTCAGGCGGTCACGTAAATACGTCAGATACGAATGGATGCTATCGCGCCAAGTATCCCGAAACGCCTTCACCTGCTCGGGCTCGCGGGTGATGTGGTCAGCCTTGCCGTCCTTTACATCGCGGCTGGTGGTGGACCACTGGAAGTTGCTGTTGAATTTGATGCCATAGGGCGGGTCGAAGTAGATGCACTGCACCTTGCCGCGCAAGCCCTCGCGCTCGGCCAAGCTGGCCATCACCTGCAAGCTGTCGCCCAGGATCATGCGGTTGGTCCAGTTCTGGTCGTGCTGGTAAAACTCGGTTTTGTCTGCACCCTTGGGGATGCCATTGAAGTCTGCGAACAGGTCAGCGGTGGTCTGGCCAGCCTCGTGCTCGCGCTCTTTGGTGGTGCGCAGCAGGTCGTCGATCAACACCTTGGGGTGGACTTTTTCCTGGATGTAGAGTGGTGGTGCGTTGACAACCAGGTCGCTCCAGTCCTGCTCGTCCTTGCCGCGCCAAACCAGTTGCGGGTCCAGGTCGGTATTGCGGGGGTAGCGGATTTGCTTGGGCGCCGTCTGGTCCTGCTGCACAAAGGACTGCTGCTCAGCAGACGGAAGGTTCTTGCGCTTGGCCTCGTCATGCGTGAGGGTTTCGACGTGTTTGGTTGTTATCTTGGTGGCCATAGTGTTCTGCGAGATGCGTTGTAACAGGGGCAATGCGGTTCAAAGGAAGCCGATGGGCGGCTTGGCCTTGCGCGTTTTGTCTTCGGCGATGAGTTGTTTGATGGCATCGAACACCTGCGAAAACTGCTCGTCGTAACGGGTTTCCATGGCTTCAATGCGCAGCCGCAGGTCGCGGTTGGAGTCCATCAGGCGGCGCAGTTGCACAAAGGTGCGCATGATGGCAATGTTGACTTCGACCGCGCGCGCTGAGCGCAGTACGCTAGACAGCATGGCAACGCCTTGCTCGGTGAAGGCGTAGGGGCGATACGCAATGCCCCGGTTTTTGCGGGTACTCATCACAGTTTGTGACGAGTTGTTGCCCGCCGCTGCTGATGTGGTCACAGTTTTTGACCGCATAGCCGCCCACTCCTCGGTGGAGAGCTGAAACATGAAGTCGGCGGGGAATCGGGCGCGGTTGCGCGAAACAGCCTGGTTCAAAGCTCGCGCCTCGACGCCATAGAGTTCGGCCAGATCGGTATCGAGCAGCACTTTCTCGCCACGGATCAAAAAGACAAGCTTTGCCAGATTTTCTGGTTTGGGGGCAATGGCGCTCATGCGTTCAAGCCCTCAATCAGCTCGTTGAACGCGGCGTCAACCGTGGCCTTGAAGTCGGCCTGAATCTGAAACACCTCGGTGAATTC
>CAMDHL010000146.1 GCA_945898105.1 Comamonas sp. lk
GGGACCCGCTGTGGGCCAATCTGGAGGTGTATGCCAACTTGTGTGTCACCGCCTGGCATGCGCCACGCTGGCGCGATAAGGTGGCTGTCTGGTTCAAACCGCCGGGCTGGCAGCCTGTCGGGGTAGCGCCTAAATCTCCCTTTGACATCAGCCAGGTGCAGCGTTTTGACCGGCCTTTGAGTCGCGGGCAACGCACGTTTGCAAGCCTGCAGTACCTCGGCCTGATGGCCGCCAGCACAGTCTATTTGTGGCACGCCGATGCCATGCCGTATGTTGATGCGGCGCTTTATTGCGTCGCACTGTGTGCGGCCGTCTGGGCCACGGGTTGCTTTTTGCAAGGTCGCTTTAGCGCCCTGAATGCCTTGGCAGTGCAAGCTGCGGGTTTGGCGATGCTGGGCGGCTTGGGTCTTTTAGCCTAGGTCAGCAGATCAGGCGCCTGCCCAGCGGGCGCGGCCACGCCTAAGTGCCGGTAGGCCGCCAGGGTGGCAATGCGTCCGCGCGGTGTGCGTTGCAGATAGCCCTGTTGAATGAGGTAGGGTTCGATCACGTCTTCAATGGTTTCGCGCTCCTCGCCAATACTGGCCGCGATATTGTCCAAACCAACCGGCCCGCCGTCAAAACGATGGATCACCGCTTCGAGCAGTTTGCGATCCATGACGTCAAAACCTTGTGGGTCCACATCTAGCATCTTGAGTGCCAGGTTGGCAATGTCCAGGGTGATCTTGCCCACGCCTTTGACGTCGGCGTAATCGCGCACCCGGCGCAGCAAGCGGTTGGCAATGCGCGGTGTTCCGCGCGAGCGGCGAGCGATTTCAAAGCCGCCTTCCTCTGCCATGGGCACTTTGAGCAGACCGGCGCTGCGCGTCACGATGCGTTGCAATTCTTCCGCCGTATAAAACTCCAGCCGCGCCACGATGCCAAAGCGGTCGCGCAGCGGGTTGGTCAGCATGCCCGCTCGCGTGGTGGCGCCCACCAGCGTGAAGGGTTGCAAATCGAGCTTGATAGAGCGCGCCGCCGGGCCTTCGCCGATCATGATGTCGATTTTGTAATCCTCCAGCGCGGGGTAGAGGATTTCTTCGACCACCGGGCTCAGTCGATGGATTTCGTCGATGAATAGCACATCGTTTTTTTCCAGATTGGTTAGCAACGCGGCCAGGTCCTTGGGCTTTTCCAGCACCGGACCGCTGGTTTGGCGCAGGTTGACACCCAATTCATGCGCAATGATGTGGCTGAGCGTGGTTTTGCCCAGGCCCGGCGGGCCAAACAGCAGCACATGGTCCAGCGCCTCGTCTCGCTTGCGGGCCGCACCAATAAAGATTTCGAGTTGTTCGCGCACTTTGGCCTGGCCGACATAGTCGTCCAGCATCTTGGGGCGCAGCGCGCGCTCTACCGCCTCTTCTGGGCCGGACAGGGGCGCTGCGGACACCATGCGGGCGGCGGGTGCGGGTGAAAAATCGTCGGTTTGTATGCTCAATGCAATCTCTCACTGGAATCGCTGCCATTTTGCAGCCTGTCTGGTCATGCCCATGGGTGCTCGTGTTGGCGTCCTGCGCGAATGGTGCGGACATTGTCCCTCAGGCGGTGGAGGGGGGAAAATACCCTCGCCCGGGCTTAAACCGCTAAAATTACACCACTTCCGCGCGGAATCCGGCCGCGCGCGTTGGCTATCAGCGCACCGGTTTACCCCCATTTTTGTGTCATCTTCCAACCGTTCCGCACTGCCGCAGCATATCGCCGTCATTATGGATGGCAACCGGCGCTGGGCGAGTGCGCGTGGGTTGCCAAAAGCCGCTGGCCATACGGTGGGCGCCCGTAAAGTGCGTGCGATTGTCCAAGCCTGTGCCCAGCGCGGCATACGCAACCTGACGCTATTTGCCTTTAGCACCGAAAACTGGCGCCGCCCTATGGAAGAGGTCGGTACGCTCATGGGTTTGCTCAAGCTGTACCTTCAAAAGGAAATCGGCGACCTGCGCGCCCAAGGCGTACGTTTGCGGGTTATTGGCGACACCTCCAAATTTGACACCCGGGTGCAAGCGCTGATCAAGGATGCACAGGAGCTGACCGCGCACAACACCACCATCACGCTGACCTTGGCCTTGAATTACGGCGGGCGCTGGGATATTTTGCAGGCCTTGAAAGCCTGGCAGCAGGCCAACCCAAAGGCTGATGCCCGGGATATCACCGAGGCGGCCCTGGCGCCGTATTTGCAGATGGCCGATGCGCCCGAACCCGATTTGATGATACGCACCGGCGGCGAATCGCGCATGAGCAATTTTCTGCTTTGGCAGATGGCTTATACCGAACTCTACTTCACTGATTTGCTTTGGCCAGAATTCACGCCCGAAGCATTGGATCAGGCCATTGTCTGGTTCGGCCAGCGTGACCGCCGTTTTGGCGGTGAAAGCACGCTGGCATCCCCCTTGGACGGCCAGGCCAGCGCCTGACTCGGCCAAAGCTTCTCGGGTGTCACAGGTGCGCCCTAAACTGGGGTATTCATTTATTTTGTAAGGACCTAATCCATGGACGCACAGGAAGCATCTGAACTCATCGAAGGTGACGACGATCAAGCAGCGGGTGAAGTAAACCGGCAGAAAAACAGAACGGCTCTGACCATTTCTATTTTTGCCATGGTGCTAGCGATCACCAGCCTGGGTGGCTCTAATGCCGGCAAGGACATTACGCAGGAAAACATTCTGGCCGCCAACACCTACGCCTTTTACCAAGCCAAGTCGATCCGCCAGACAACGCTCAAAGTGGCAGCGGCCGATATGGAGCTGCAGTTACTGCGAGAACCAGCTATGAACGCTGCGGCTAAAGAAGCGACACAAAAGAAAATCGAAGACTACAAAAAAACCATAGACCGCTACGAGTCTGAGCCCGAGACCAAAGAGGGCAAGAAAGAATTGATGGTGCGGGCCAAGGAGCACGAAGCCATTCGCGACCATGCCATCCGCCAGGATCCCTGGTTTGACTACGCCGAAGGCGGGCTACAGATTGCCATTGTGCTGCTATCGGTGTCCATCATCGGCTCTATACCGGCTTTGTATGTCGCCGGTTTGGGTCTGGGCCTGCTAGGCACTTTGTCCTCGTTGAACGGCTTTTTCCTTTTTTACGGTTAAGCACCGATCAATACCGGGCCGACCTGAGCAGGCGAGTCGGCCAGCACGCCTGGCCAGCCGCCGAGGCCCGCTTGATGACATCGGTCGCGCGCTACCAAAAAAAGATTTGCGCATTGTCGGGAAGCCTGCGTCGCTGTGAGGCTTTGGACCAAAGCCTGCGATCAGACCCACTTAAAGCTGGCGCGCAACACCTTACTCAGCCACGCGGGCACTGGGCCTGCGCGTAGCAGAGTAGCCGCCATGGAAAACTGCGTACGTACAACCGCTTTTTCATGGCTGAAGGCTTTAAAGCCGTATAAACCATGGGCATTGCCCAGGCCAGAATTGCCAATGCCGCCAAAGGGTAGATTGCCGTGCAGGAAATGAATCATCGCGTGGTTCACACAGGCACCGCCCGACTGGGTTTGCGCCAGTACACGTTCGATGCACAGCGCGTCGCGGCTGTAGATGTAAAGCGCCAGCGGCTTGGGCCCCGCGTTGACATGGTCGATCACCGTGTCGATTTTGCTAAATTCAATGATGGGTAATAAAGGGCCAAAAATCTCTTCATCCAGGATGCGCGCACCTGCACCAATATTGTCCAAGAGCGTGGGCTGAATATAACAATCTCCCTCACTCACTGCACCGCCTGCCAACACGCGTGCGCCATGGGCTTGCGCGTCGTCAAGCAGACTTTTGATGCGTGCGGTGTGCCGCGGGTTCACGATGCGGGTGTAATGTTTGCTGGCCTGCTGCGCCGCCGCGTCTGCGCCATAGGCTTTTTGCAGTTCGGCCTTGCAGCACTCTAGCCAACGCGCCTTCACGCTCTCGTGCACAAACACATAGTCAGGCGCGATACAGGTTTGTCCGGCGTTAGAAAACTTGCCAAACATGACGCTAGTGGCCGCCAATTCCAGGTCGGCGCTAGCATCAATAATCGTTGGGCTCTTGCCGCCCAGCTCCAGGGTTACGCTGGCCAGATGTTTGGCCGCAGCGCCCATTACATACTTGCCCACCGTGGGGCTTCCGGTAAAGAAAATATGGTCAAAAGGCAGGTCCAGTAAGGCCTTGGACACATCGGCATCGCCCTGAAAAATCGCCACTTCGTCGGGGGCAAACAATTCGCCTACCAACTGGGCAATCATGCCTGAGAGGTGCGGCGTCAGCTCTGAAGGCTTGATGATGGCAGTATTGCCTGCTGCAATCGCTGACACCAAAGGCCCCAGGGTCAGGTTCAGCGGATAGTTGAACGGGCCGATGATCAGGCAGCGCCCCTTGGGTGCAAATTGCACCTCGCTGCGCGTGCCACCAGTCATCATGGTGGGCCAAACGCGCTTGGGCTTCATCCATTTTTTCAAGTTGCGAATGGCGTCATTGGCCTCTACGCAAATCGGCAAAATTTCGCCAATGTCCACCTCAGCTGCAGGTTTACCTAGGTCGGCTGCAGCCAACCGGTACCACTCTTCGCGGCGCGCCAGCACAGCGTCGCGCAGCTTGGTGATTTTGGCAATCCGCTCCTCTGCGGTCGAGGTCCGCAAGCGCAGCGCGGTAGCGGCTTGACTGGCAAACGCCTGCGCGATTTGTTCTTGCGTCACCAAGGTACGGTGGGTCATATCGAGCATGTTTGCGACTCCTAAAAGCTGAAAAACCGGAAGATGGCCAGGAACTTTGCGAGGCCAAACGAAGCCAAACGAAGCCAAAGGGCCAGCCTGCTCTCGTCTGTATCGGCGGACATCATACTGGCGGTGCAGTCCGGCAACTGCTGCTTGCGCGTCTCCCCGCCAAAGGGGAGGCTGCCACCAGTGCGTAAGATAAGCCTATGACCCCCTTAGCCTTCAATTCTTTGGTGCCGCAGAACATGCGCTTTCGCTTTCAGTTGGCGGTCAGCGCGCTGCCGGTGATCTGCATGTTGCTGGCGCTTACTCCAAGCTACTTTTTCGCCCAATGGTTGGAAACGCTGGAGGGTATTCCGGCGCAGACCCGCTTGCTAGACCATCCCACAGGCCAGCTATGGGTAACCGTGTTCTTGGCGGCTTTGGTACTACAGCTGCTGTGCGGCTATTTGTTGGGCTGGCTGCTCAATGCCCTGTGGGCCCGCTGGTTGCTGCGTTGGCCGGTGGACAAAATCCGCGCGGTCTATTTGCAATCCCAAGTGCCGCCCACTTGGCTAAAGCCCGCTGCTGCTGCCTTGACCGGTGGCCGGGTGGCCATCATCGCCGTTGCCCGTTGGGACCGCGAGCGCAAGGCCGGTGCCATGCGTTATGTACTGCGCAAAGGCATCTTTGGTTGGGGCCTGCCCTTGTATGTGTTTATGTACGGCGTTCAAACCCTTTTGCGCGGGGACGCACTGGACCCGCAGCAAGCATTGAGCAGCGCCCTGTTGTGGTTCGGCTGTGGCGCGGTCTTTGGCGCGGTAATGTGGTGGGTGTCTGAGTTCAATTACCGCAAACTCAAGGCAAGCCTGGGCCTCTAGAACGGCGAGCAAGCCCGTAGCGAAAGCGACGGATATTTCAATTACCCGCGCCGCGCAAAAACGCCTGCATGTGAAAACGCGCTTGCGCGGGCGCATAACGCACATGCGGCGCTACCGGGCAGGCATTGCGCGCAAGGCAGCCGCTGCTGAGGCATTGCTGCTGTGCATCTTGGCGCACATGCGCGCGGCAACGCTCTACTGCAAATTGCTGCCCGTCATACGCCTGTACCGGGCAGGCATGTAGGCATGGTTGCTCGATACAAGTTAGGCATGGGTTTTGATCCTGGAAGTTGCCGTCCGTGTGTTGGCTTAATGCAGCACGGTCATCCGCGTCCACCGTAGGAAAGGCCAAGGCAAAGCGGTAGGCATGCCACAGCCCATGCTGAGGGTGAATGCGCAGCATCAA
>CAMDHL010000147.1 GCA_945898105.1 Comamonas sp. lk
GCCTTCGGTGATATAGCTCAGTTGGTTAGAGCGCAGCATTCATAATGCTGATGTCGGTGGTTCAAATCCACCTATCACCACCAAATGTGTCGGCAAAAGGGGTACTTCGGTGCCCTTTTTTGCTTGTTTCCGTAGCAGCCTCTGGACAAAACCATGAACCGCTGGACCTTTGCGCTAATCACTTGCGCCCGTGATACCGACACCGGATGGCCATCATCTGTGCGCTTAGCAGCCGAATTCATTTTTCTTACGGTATTCGCGGTTCCGTCCTGCAAACGGGCTTCAAAAAAAGCCCAGTTTCCCCAATAAGGGTAATCCCCGCCCCAGGCCTAGCGGTACTCCAAATGACAAAAAAAGTATTTATCAAGACCTTTGGTTGCCAAATGAACGAGTACGACTCGGACAAGATGGTCGATGTGCTGCATGCCGCAGATGGCTACGAGAAAACCGCAGTGATGGAAGAGGCGGACCTGATTCTTTTTAATACCTGCTCGGTCCGTGAAAAAGCGCAGGAAAAAGTCTTTTCCGATCTTGGCCGCGCTCGTCAATTGCGTAAAAAAGGGGCTCAGATTGGAGTGGGCGGATGCGTGGCCAGTCAGGAAGGTGCAGCAATTATTTCGCGTGCGCCCTATGTAGATTTGGTATTTGGCCCGCAAACGCTGCATCGGCTGCCCGAGATGCTAAAGCAAAGGCGTGTCCAGGACCGACCGCAGGTTGATATCTCTTTTCCGGAAATCGAAAAATTCGACCATTTGCCGCCTTCAAAAAAAGACGGTGCCTCTGCCTTTGTCAGCGTGATGGAGGGGTGCTCTAAATACTGTAGCTATTGTGTAGTGCCCTACACCCGAGGCGAGGAAATCAATCGGCCATTTGAGGATGTACTAGTGGAGGTGGCAGGTCTGGCCGAGCAGGGCGTAAAGGAAATCACTTTGCTCGGGCAAAACGTCAACGCTTACCGCGCGCCGATGGGCACCAGGGCCGAGGTGGCTGATTTCGCAAGCCTGCTGGAGTACGTGGCCGAAATACCTGGCATTGAACGTATTCGCTACACCACCAGCCACCCAAACGAATTCACCCCGGCGCTGATTGCGGCATACGCCCGGATTCCGAAACTTGTAAGCCATTTACATCTGCCGGTGCAACATGGCTCGGACCGCATTTTGATGGCTATGAAACGCGGTTACACCGCTATGGAATACAAGAGCACGATCCGCAAGTTACGTGCGATCCGCCCCGATTTGGCCCTGAGTAGTGATTTCATCGTTGGATTCCCGGGAGAGACCGATGCCGATTTTGCCAAACTGATGCAGCTGATTGAGGAGCTTAAGTTTGACAACAGTTTCAGCTTCATTTTCAGTCCAAGACCGGGCACTCCCGCTGCCAATTTGGCCGACGACACGCCCCACGCCGTGAAGCTGGAGCGACTGCAGCAGGTGCAAGCGGCGATCAATGCCAGTATTGCGCGCATCAGCAAAAGCCTTCTAGGAAGTACGCAGCGCATTTTGGTCGAAGGGCCTTCCAAGCGGGATGACAGTGAACTGATGGGACGCACCGAGTGCAACCGCGTCGTCAATTTCGCTGGCCCTGAACGATTGGTGGGCCAGTTGACCGATGTCCGTATTACTGAGACGCGCACTTATTCACTGCGCGGTGAAGTTCTGACAATGGAAGGATAGGGCGATGGTGAGTACAACATTTAAGTACTTTTTTGCCTTGATTTTTATTGCCTGTACGGGATTAGCGCCCGCCGCGCAGCCTTTGCCGACGGTACCGGCGGTTGATTTGCCACGCTATTTGGGAACCTGGTTCGAAATCGCCAAGTTTCCAAACTGGTTTCAACGTAAATGTGTCGCTAACACCCGCGCCGAATACAGCTTGCGCAGCGATGGCTCGCTTCAGGTGACCAACCGCTGCAAGATGGCCTCCGGAAAGGTTGATGAAGCCATAGGTACCGCGCGCCAGATTGGCAGTGCGAGCTCACCCAAACTTCAGGTGCGCTTTGCGCCCGATTGGTTGTCCCTGATTCCTGCGGTTTGGGGCGATTACTGGGTCATCGCCTTGGATGAGAACTACCAGTGGGTCGCAGTTAGCGAGCCTGGGCGCGATTATTTGTGGGTTTTGTCGCGAACTCCGCGCATGGAGCCCCAGACCTATGCCGATTTGATGCTGCGCTTAAGCGGCCTGGGGTTAGACGTGCAAAAGCTGGAACTGACAGCCCAAGATTGACTACCCGCGCGCGCGTTGCCGGAGAGGCGGTAAGCGGTAGATGCCTGTTGTGAATGGCCGCTGTTTTGGCGGACAACCTATCGGGTCGGTAAAAACCTAAATCACCTGCTGTGAAGCTTTACCACCTTGGGGGACACTAAAAAGGCATTTTGGGCATGCCTTTCATGGAGCCCATGCGCTTCATCATTTTCATCATCCCGCCACCGCTCATTTTTTTCATCATGTCCTGCATTTGCTCGAATTCCTTGAGCATTCGGTTGACTTCTTGCACCTGTACACCTGCTCCTGCGGCGATCCGGCGCTTGCGCGTGGCTTTGATTAGGTCCGGCTTACGGCGCTCCAGGGGCGTCATGCTATGGATGATGCCCTCCTTGCGCCGAATGTCTTTTTCCGCTTTGTCCATATCTAACTGACCGGCTTTGGCCGCCATGGCCGCCGGCAGTTTGTCCATCAGACTGGACAGGCCACCCATTTGTTTCATCTGCTGGATTTGGCTAAGGAAGTCATTGAGATCAAAGCTGGCGCCGCTTTTTACTTTGGCAGCCAGCTTTTGCGCGGCCTCGACATTTACGCCGGCAGTAACCTGCTCGACTAGCGCGACGATGTCGCCCATGCCCAAAATGCGACCGGCGTGACGGTCAGCGTCAAAAACTTCCAGACCGTCAATTTTTTCGCTGGTACCGGAAAATTTGATGGGTGCACCAGTCACTTGTCGCACCGAGAGGGCCGCACCGCCACGCGAATCGCCATCGGTTTTTGTCAGGATGATGCCGGTCAGCGGTAAAGCCTCTTTGAAAGCTTTGGCGGTGTTGATCGCATCCTGACCCTGCATGGCATCGACGACGAACAGCGTCTCCACCGGTTTGAGGGCGGCGTGCAGTTCTTTGATTTCCTGCATCAGTGCCTCGTCAATAGCCAGGCGACCCGCGGTATCGACTAGCAGCACGTCAAAGAAATGCCGCTTGGCATAGTCCAGCGCCGCCAATGCGATGGCGACGGGTTTTTGATCTGAGCTACTTGGGAAAAATTCGGCGCCTGCTTGCGCAGTCACGGTTTTGAGCTGTTCAATGGCAGCCGGGCGATAGACGTCGCCGGAGACGGTGAGCACTTTCTTCTTGCGCTTTTCGATCAGGTGCTTAGCCAGCTTGGCGGTAGTGGTGGTTTTACCAGCGCCTTGAAGGCCGGCCATCAAAATCACGGCTGGTGGCTGCACTGCCAGATTGATATCGCTGACGCCCTGACCCATTGTCGCGGCCAGTTCCTGGTTGACAATGCTGACCAGAACCTGGCCGGGCTGCAGGGATCCCAGCACTTCACGGCCGAGTGCTTTTTCTTTGACCCGGGCGATGAAGTCGCGCACCACCGGCAGCGCGACATCGGCCTCCAGCAAGGCCATGCGCACTTCGCGCAACATTTCGCTGACATTGTCTTCCGTGATGCGGGACTGTCCCCGCAAAGTTTTTACCAGGCGGGACAGTTTGTCTGTGAGTGCGGAGGCCATAGAGTTCCAGGGTGGGATAGTGGCAGGGCGGGCAGTCGCTGCGGTGTCGCCGGCATGGGGACAAAAGGCTAAACTGTCACAATGATTTTAGACAGCGCATTGTCCCCGTCCCTGGCCTTGAGCATTTTGGCGGTTCTGGCCTATCTTTGGCCGGCTGTGCGCGCGCGCAGCCAGGGGGCGCTAGCTGCCCGCGTTTGGGTTGCCATTGCTTGGTTGGCACACGCTGCGACGCTTGTTATGGCTTTTGCTGATACGCCAACACGCTTTGGCTTTGCGCCCGCTTTGTCGGTAACGGCCTGGTTGATTGCCACGAGCTATGCGGTCGAGAGCAAGGTGTTCCCGCAGTTGCCCGCGCGCTGGGCCTTGAGCGCCTTGGGAGCCTTATCTGTGGTCCTGGCCTTGCTATTCCCGGGTAAGGTTTTGCCCCTGACAGCCTCGGCTTGGCTACCGCTGCATATGGCAGTGGCTATTTCCTGTTACGGCCTCTTCGGTGCGGCGGCGGTCCATGCTTGGTTTATGACCAGGGCGGAAGCGCGTATGCGTATGGGCGTGGAAACCCAAAGTGGCCTGCCTTTGCTCACCTTGGAGCGGCTCACATACCGTTTTGTTGCCGCCGGTTTTGTTTTGTTGTCGGCCACTTTGGTGGTGGGTTATATGTTTGGTGACTTGGTTTACGGGCATGGTCATGCCTGGCGCTGGGACCATAAAACTGTGCTTTCTCTGTTGTCATGGCTGACCTTTGCGGTGCTGCTGATAGGGCGCTCACGCTTTGGCTGGCGTGGCAAACGCGCGGTGTATCTTTTGTATGCAGGTACTGGCTTCTTGTTCCTGGCCTATGTGGGTTCGCGCTTTGTTCTGGAAGTGATTTTGGGCCGGACAGCATGAAGTACTTGCTGCTGCTATTGGTCGCTCTGCTGATTGCATGGCAGTGGCGCACCCACCGCGCTGCTAAAGACCGCGAACCCAAAGCCGGTTCGCCCCAGAGCCCGATCGAAATGCTGGCCTGTACTCATTGCGGAACGCATGTGGCGGCCCTCGAGGCCACCCAAGGGGAGTCCGGCGTGTATTGCAGTGCAGCACACAAGCGACTTCATGAGGCCTGAGCGCGGCACTGGCTAGCGTTCCTATTAATCGAAGACCATGCCCGCGAACCAAACCTTAGCCATGGACGGGTCGCCCTGGGCTAACGGTTGGTATGCAGGGGCGCGGCATTGCGCCTCACCGAACTTCGGAGCCAGGCCTGCGGACGCGGTGCTGGATTTGGTGCTGCTGCATTCCATCAGTCTGCCGCCCGGCGTTTACGGGGGTGACGCGGTACAACGCTTGTTTACCAATAGGCTGGACTGGGATGCCCATCCTTATTTCCAGACCATCCGCGGCTTGGAGGTGTCAGCCCATTTTTTTATCCGGCGTGATGGCGTTTTGTGGCAGTTTGTCAGCTGTGATGATAGGGCTTGGCATGCCGGGACATCTTTTTACCGAGAGCGCCACAACTGCAATGACTTCGCTATCGGCGTCGAGCTCGAGGGCTTGGAGGGCCAGACTTTCGAGCCAGCACAGTACGCGAGCCTGCGTACCTTACTAATGGCCTTGGCTGAACAATATCCTATTGGGCACCTAGCCGGTCATAGCGATGTGGCGCCTGGCCGGAAAATAGACCCGGGGCCTGGTTTTGAATGGCACCGCTTATCGGATCTGGCATTGCAACTACGTTTAGATGTGCCCACCCGTTAAATTTTTTTTGGTCCTTGGTTTTTTTGCAACAAGCACCAAAAAGGGGCAAACGGTTTAGGGCTGTATTCGCAAAGTCAAAGTTATTGGTGCTCTAAGTACGCCAATTGCACTAAAAGCCCTGCGCTGACAGCGTTTAAGCGCTGAAAGTATCTGAATATAAGGCTTGGAAGGCCATGCGAGCATTTGCCAAAAAAATGTACCAGCGCCTACGGTGCGCTAGTTTTTTACTCAGGCGCTCGATTTATCGAAATCAGAGCCGGTACACTACCGGTAGTGGCTTGCCAGCCGTGCACACACCATATATAGTGTGGCCTAGCAGGGCGCTATGCCCGCTATGTATCTCACCGAGCCTCATCCAGCCGGACTTCGTTGACCTCTATTCGGATAAAAAAAGCAAATCATGCAATCAATTTCGACTCTTCCCCAGACGCCTGCGGTGGCCGTACCCATGAGCGCCCA
>CAMDHL010000148.1 GCA_945898105.1 Comamonas sp. lk
CGATTTTGCAGAGCAAGGAATACGAAACCGAGGTGCGCGCCTTGGAAGAGTTTTACCGTGGCGCCGGTATCCATGCCGTGCCGGCCGTCATCATCAACGACCGCCACCTGATTTCCGGTGGTCAGCCCACGGATGTCTTTGAACGCGCGCTGCGCGAGATAGCTGCCGCGACGCTGTAACGCACCAAGGCGCCAACCACACTTGCTGGTCGCTGGCTAGCACTTGGCGCCCAAAGATTACCAGGGGCGAGGCTTCTGGTGGGGCCGAAAGCTAGCTACAGCCCAGCCTGCGGCGGATTTTCAAACCGCTACCGGTGCCTGTGTCAAAGCGCGGGCGATGGCGTTGCGCTTGATGCGGGTTTTAGGGCAAGGCAAATCCAGCTCAAACCAGGTCCGCACATCTTCTTCCAGGCCTAGGCCGTGCATAAAGTTATAAATGGCCTTTTTCAGGCCCAGGCCCAAACGATCGTGGTCCACGCCCGTCGGGTCGCTAAAGCCGATGTCGTTGCGGGCAAAGCCGGCAAATGGGGCCTCCGTTAGGGACACGCCATAAGTCTCCGGATTCAGGCCCACCGGCGAGTGCACGGTACAGGTAAAGCGATGGAAAAATCCGCTTTGGATGCAGCCGGTTTCAAACAATTGGCGCACATACTCCAGGGCGTCCACCGTCTCTTGCACCGTCTGGGTGGGAAAGCCATACATCAGGTAGGCGTGGACCAAGATGCCAGCCTCTGAGAAGCCCTTCGTCACGCGCGCCACTTGCTCCACCGTTACGCCTTTTTGCATCAAGGCCAGCAGTCGGTCTGAGGCCACCTCCAGCCCGCCGGACATCGCGATGCAGCCACTTTGGGCCAGTAGCTCCGCCAATTGTGGGGTAAAGCTTTTTTCAAAGCGAATATTGCCCCACCACGAAATATGCAGCTTGCGCCGAAGCAGTTCCTGCGCCAGGGCCTTGAGCATCTTGGGGGGCGCCGCCTCGTCGACAAAATGAAATCCGGTCTGCCCGGTCTCGGCCACGATGGTTTCAATGCGGTCCACCAAGGTCTGCGCGGTAGCGGTTTCGTAGCGGCCTATGTAGTCCAGACTGACATCGCAAAAACTGCATTTTTTCCAGTAGCAGCCTTGGGCAATCGTCAGCTTGTTCCAGCGCCCGTCGCTCCACAAGCGGTGCATGGGGTTGAGCATGTCCAGTAGCGATAAATAGCGGTCCAGCGGCAGGCCATCCCAGGTCGGCGTGCCTACGTCCTCGAACGCAATATCAGGCTCTTGCCATTGCATCAAACGCACGGTGTGGTTGCTTACATCGCGCACAAAAGTGCGTACCAGGCGCTCAATGGAACGCTTGCCTTGCAGATGATCCAGCAGCGCAAGCAAAGGACGCTCACCGGCGTCCAGGCAGACGAAGTCCACATAGTCGAACACGCGCGAATCGCTCAGTTGGCGCAACTCGGTATTTACGTAGCCGCCGCCCAAAGCAATACGCACCTGCGGGCTATGTGCCTTGATGCTTTGCGCGATGCGCAGCGCCCCGTACATGGCGCCGGGGAAGGGGACCGAAAGCACAATCAACTGCGGTTGGTGCTTTTCCAAAGCCGCCAGCGTTAAATCATGCAGCACCGCGTCCATCAAGTTGGGCTTTTGCGCCAAGGCCTGGGCCAGTAGTTCGAAGCTGGGCTGGCTAGACGCTAGGGATTCGGCATAACGCACAAATTCAAAGCGCGGGTCGATGGCGTCACGCAGCACGTCGGCCAGGTCGTTCAGGTAGAGCGTCGCTAAATGACGGGCCCTGTCGTTTTGTCCGAGCGCTCCGAAAGCCCAGGAAAGGGGGTCCGGCGCATCGCTATCGCCATAGGCATCGAGTGCGGCAAAACGCGGGCCTTCCGGCAAAAATCCGCGACCCGCAATGCGGTGGCTAAGCGTCGAATCACGCCCCTGCAAAAATGCGATCACCGGGGCAATCGTGCTTTGGTAATCCGCAATGTTTTGCAAAAAATGCTGCACGCTGGGGCTGCATTGTTTGGCTGCAAGTTTCTTGGCCACCTGATGAACCTGCTCCAAGCCATGCGGCGTTAGCAGCGCTAGCACCAAGCCCAGCGCTAAGTCCTCCTGCACCGCATCCAAACCCCGTGAGCGCAAGAAGCCGGTGAGGTAGGCCGTGGACGGGTAGGGTGTATTGAGCTGCGTCATCGGCGGAATGATGCTCAGCACGCGCAAACCCGCTATTAACGGCGCGCCTAAGTCTTGGCGCAGATTGGCCGCGCCTGGCTGCTTCACGGCCGCCCCGTCCACAAAAGACAAGTGCCCGCGAGGGGCACTGCTGCTAAAGGCTTCGTAGGCATAAAGCCTTACATGCCCGCGTAATTGGGCCCGCCACCGCCTTCGGGCGTGACCCAGACAATGTTTTGCGTCGGGTCTTTGATGTCGCAGGTTTTGCAGTGCACGCAGTTTTGGGCGTTTATTTGCAAGCGGTCGGTGTTGTCGTCGTTTTTCACGTACTCGTACACCCCAGCCGGGCAGTAGCGCGCCTCGGGGCCTGCGTACTTTTGCAGGTTGATGCTCACGGGAACCGACGCGTCTTTCAGCGTCAGGTGCGCTGGCTGGTTTTCTTCGTGGTTGGTGTTACTGATGAACACGCTGGAGAGGCGGTCAAAAGTAATTTTTCCGTCTGGTTTGGGATAAATAATTGGCTCGCACTGCGATGCTGGCAACAGGTGCGCATGGTCCGGCTTGTCCCGGTGCAGCGTCCAAGGAATGTGCCCGCGCAATACAAATTGCTCGACGCCGTTCATGATGGTGGCGACTGTCAGACCTTTTTTGAACCAGTTTTTAAAGTTGCGATCTTTGTGCAATTCGGCATGCAACCAACTACGTTCAAAAGCTTCGGGGTAAGCGCTCAGCTCATCGTGTCCGCGACCTGCCACGACGGCATCAAACGCGGCCTCACCGACCAGCATGCCGGTTTTGATAGCGGCGTGGCTGCCTTTGATGCGGCTCACGTTCAGATAGCCCGCATTACAGCCGACCAGGGCGCCGCCGGGGAACACGGTTTTGGGCAGGGACGACAGGCCACTGGCGTTGATGGCGCGCGCGCCATACGAAATGCGCTTGCCGTGGGCAATGCCTTTGGCTGCGTCGCCTTCCAGGTACCAGCGCACATTGGGGTGTGATTTCCAGCGCTGGAATTCTTCAAACGGGCTCAGGTAGGGGTTGGTATAGCCCAGACCAGTGATAAAGCCCATAGCAACTTTATTTCCTTCGAGGTGGTACAAAAACGCGCCGCCGTAAGTCATCTCGTCCATGGGCCAACCTGCGCTGTGCATTACAAAACCGGGCTGGTGACGCTTGGGGTCGATTTCCCAAACTTCTTTAATGCCGATGCCAAAACTTTGCGGGTCTTTGCCGGCGTCCAACTTGTATTTGGCGATAAGCTGTTTACCCAAGTGGCCGCGTGCGCCTTCCGCAAACACCGTGTATTTGCCCAACAACTCCATGCCCATCTGAAAGCTGTCACTGGGTTCGCCTTCTTTGCTGATGCCCATATTGCCGGTCGCCACGCCTTTGACGGCGCCTTTCTCGTTGTACAAAACTTCTGCGGCGGTAAAGCCGGGGAATATCTCCACCCCCAGGGCCTCGGCCTGCTCACCCAGCCAGCGCGTCACATTGCCCAGGCTGACGATGTAGTTGCCGTGGTTATCTGCAAAGGGCGGCAACAAGAAATTGGGCATGCGAAATGCACTTTTTTCGCCAAAAAACATGATGGCGTCGTCGGTGACGGGCTGGTTAAGCGGCGCACCGCGCGCTTTCCAATCCGGAAACAACTCGGTTAGGGCCTTGGGGTCCATGATGGCGCCCGACAAAATATGCGCACCCGGCTCGGAGCCTTTTTCCAGTACAACCACCGACACTTCTTTGCCTTGCTCAGCCGCCAATTGCTTGATTCGTATGGCGGTGGACAAGCCAGCCGGGCCGCCGCCGACCACGACCACGTCGTATTCCATAGATTCGCGGGGGCCGAATTGGGCCAGGATGTCTTGAGGGCTCATGAGAATCTCGCTGGATAATGGATTGATTGCGTACCGACTAAAGGAACTGTCTGCGTTGCAAAGGAATGCTTGCGGGCAAAACCACCGGATTTTATTCCCTGCGCGAAGCAGTCGATTTGTGTACTTTTTTAACGAAAAAAGGAGAGTTGACCATGGCTTATGAGATTGACCTTGCCGGACGTATTGCCTTTGTAACCGGTGCCAGCGGCGGATTGGGTGCTCAGTTTGCACGTACTTTGGCGCGGGCTGGTGCGGCCGTCGTATTGGCCAGCCGCCGCGTGGACAAGCTGAAGGCATTGCGCGCTGAGATTGAAGGCGAGGGCGGCAATGCGCATGCCATCGAGCTCGATGTGACCGACCAGGCCTCCATACGTTCGGCCGTTGCACACGCTGAAACGGAGCTTGGCTCCATCGATATTCTGATCAATAACTCTGGCGTTAGCACGACCCAACGCCTGCAAGACGTTGCCCCTGAGGACTTTGACTTCATCTTCAACACCAACGTCAAAGGCGCTTTTTTCGTGGCCCAGGAAGTGGGTAAGCGAATGCTGGCGCGTGCCAAGGGCTCGGCGCCGGGCAGTTATACGGGTGGACGCATTATCAATATTGCCTCTATGGCCGGACTCAAAGTGTTACCGCAGATCGGTGTGTATTGCATGAGCAAATCGGCGGTTATCCAAATGACCAAAGCCATGGCGGTGGAGTGGGGGAAATACGGCATTAATGTCAATGCGATCTGCCCTGGCTATATCGACACGGAGATCAACCACCACCACTGGGAGACGGATTCCGGTAAAAAACTGGTGCAAATGCTGCCACGCAAGCGCATCGGGCACCCGCAAGACCTCGATGCGCTGTTGGTCATGCTTTGTAGTGACCAAAGCCATTTCATCAACGGCGCGGTGATCGCCGCCGATGATGGTTTTGGGGCTTAGTGCTTACCGTGGCGCCAGGCGGATGGCGCCATCCAGGCGAATAACTTCGCCGTTGAGCATGTCGTTTTCAATAATGTGTTTGGCCAGCTTGGCGTAGTCCTGCGGCGTGCCTAGGCGGGAGGGGAAGGGCACGCTGGCGGCCAGCGCATCCTGAACATCCTGCGGCATGCCAAACAACATTGGCGTTCCGAAAATGCCGGGGGCAATCGTCATATTGCGAATGCCGTTGCGCGAAAGGTCGCGGGCAATGGGTAGTGTCATGCCCACGATTCCGCCTTTGGAGGCGCTGTAAGCGGCCTGGCCGATTTGGCCGTCATAGGCTGCGACGGAGGCGGTAGAAATCATGACGCCGCGCTCGCCAGTGGCTTCGGGCTCGTTTTTGCACATGGCGTCGGCGGCCAGGCGAATCATGTTGAAGCTGCCCACCAAGTTCACCATGATGCACTTGCTGAAGCTGCCTAGGTTGTGGGCACCGTTTTTGCCCACGGTTTTTTCTGCGGGGGCAATACCAGCGCAGTTGACCAGACCCATCAACTTGCCCATGGACAGCGCCTTGGCCACCACGGCTTGACCATCGGCTTCGCTGCTGACATCGCAACGCACGAATGCGCCGCCGATTTCCTGCGCAATCGCCTCACCCTTATCGGCCTGCATGTCTGCAATGACCACCTTGCCGCCATTGGCTGCCAGCATGCGGGCGGTGCCTTCACCCAGACCCGATGCGCCGCCAGTGACGATAAATACTTTTCCTGCGATGTCCATGAATTACTCCGTGATGATGTGAAAAAAGGGTGGCTGGTTGGCCGGGCCGAGCTGTTTGAGACAGGCCATGAACTTAGGCATGCCCGTAAGGACTCGGCGCAAC
>CAMDHL010000149.1 GCA_945898105.1 Comamonas sp. lk
TGCATGAATTTGGCCTCACTAAGCATCAACCATCGGTGCTTTGATGCTGCGATTCGGGCTCAAGAGCGGCCAGTAGCGCCGCGCCAGCAATTAAAGCAGCACCAGCCCATTCACCAGCATCCAGCATCGCGCCGCCGATTAACGTGGCGGACAACAAGGCCATAGCAAGTTCCGCAATTGCGATAACACCAGAACGCCCTGCCTCCATGCGGGACACACTCCATTGCCAGGTTACCGTTGCCAAAGCGAGCCAGCCAATGGCATAAGCAGCCAAATAGGCCCATACGCTGACCGACAATTCGGGCAATACCCAGGCGGTGCTTCCCTCCTGCAAAATCAGCAACAGTGCCGAAGTAAGCAGGCAACCCAGGAACAGTGCAATTGTTTTACTAGCGGTAGGAATTGACTGCGCGTGACGTGCGACCACGTTGTTTGCCGAGAAGGCCAGACCGGCAGTCAGGGCAAGTAAATCGTTCCAACCCAAAGGCGCGGCGAAAGATTGATCTCCGCCGACGACCAATACAACGCCGCCCAATGCACAGGCTAAAGCTGCTAGCCGGCGCCGGGTTATGCGTTCTCCCAAAAAAACTCTACCGCCCAATACTCCCCATACCGGCGCGAGGTAAAACAAGAGGGCTACGCGCACCACATCGCCGGCCAGCAATGCGCTTATATAGGCCGTATTACCCCATCCGCCCACCAAAGAGAGTAGCAAAAATAGGGGGATGCAATGTCGCCATTGCGCAAACTCACGCACTAACAACGGCAAGGAGATCAGCCCTAAGCCGCCAAACGTCAGTAAGGCCACCATAGGGCCCGATAAGCTTTGCCCGGCAAAGTACTTGAGCGGTAGCCACGCCAAGCCCCACATGGAAGCCGAAAAAATCAGCACCCAAACCGGCAACATGGGGTTCATGCGAATACCCACGTCAGATTGCAGACGCATCTAAACAATCCATTGGACTAGAACAAGCCCGATATCTTTCCGTCGTCATCAATGTCGATACGCATAGATGCCGGCTCTTTGGGTAAGCCCGGCATGGTCATGATGTCGCCGCAAATCATCACGACAAACTCTGCTCCGGCGGATAAACGCACCTCGCGTATATTGACGGTATGGCCCGAGGGCGCAGCGCGCAGCTTAGGGTCGGTGGAGAAGGAATACTGTGTCTTCGCAACGCATACCGGGTAGTGTCCATAACCGTCGGTTTGCAGCTTGGCGATCTTGGCCCGCACAGCACTGTCAGCTGAGATATCAGCCGCGCCGTAGACCTTGGTGGCAATTGCGTGCATCTTGTCCCACAACGTGTCTTCGTCGGCATAGACAAACTTAGTTTTCGCAGTGCCAGATTCGGCCAGCTTGACCACCATGTGGGCCAGCGCCTCCGCGCCCTTGCCGCCCTCGGCCCAGTGGCGCGCCACGACCACCGGCACGCTCATGGCGTCCATGTGCGCACGCAGTGCGTCGAGTTCCTCGGCAGTGTCCGAGGTGAAATGGTTAATGGAGACCACACAGGGCACGCCGTAGTTTTCGCGCATGTTGTGCACATGCCGCTCCAAATTGGCGATGCCACGCTTGACCGCGTCCACGTTGGGGGTGTTCAGGTCTTTGGCCTCGACACCGCCGTGGTGTTTCAGAGCCCGCAGCGTGGCCACCACCACCCCGGCATCCGGGCGCAGGCCCGATTTTCGGCACTTAATGTCGATGAACTTTTCTGCACCAAGATCGGCGCCAAAGCCGGCCTCGGTGACCACGTATTCGCCGAGCTTGAGGGCGGCTTTGGTGGCAGTGACCGTGTTGCAGCCGTGTGCAATATTGGCAAAGGGGCCGCCGTGAATAATGGCCGGGTTGTTTTCTAGCGTCTGCACTAGGTTGGGCTTGATAGCATCTTTAAGAAGCGCAGCCATGGCGCCTTGAGCGTTGAGGTCACGCGCACGGATCGGGGTTTGCTCTCGGGTGTAGCCCACGATGATGTTGCCCAGACGCTCTTTGAGATCTTTACGCGAGGTGGCCAGGCAGAAGATGGCCATGACTTCGGAGGCCACGACGATATCAAATCCGTCTTCGCGAGGGAAGCCGTTGCCTGGCCCCCCTAACGATACGACCGTAGTGCGCAAAGCGCGGTCATTCATATCCATCACGCGCCGCCACACAATGCGTCGGGCATCAAAGCCCAGGCTATTGCCGTGGTGAATATGGTTGTCCATCAAGGCAGCCAAGAGGTTATGCGCCAACGCGATGGCGTTGAAGTCGCCGGTGAAATGCAGGTTGATGTCCTCCATGGGCACGACCTGCGCGTAACCGCCGCCTGCTGCGCCACCCTTCATGCCGAAGACCGGGCCGAGCGAGGGCTCACGCAGGGCAATGACGGTGCGCTTGCCGATGCGGTTGAGCGCGTCGCCCAGGCCAACCGTCGTGGTGGTTTTGCCCTCACCCGCCGGCGTGGGGCTGATAGCGGTGACCAGGATGAGTTTGCCGTCCGGGCCGGTTTGTTTGTTGAGCCATGTCAGGTCGATCTTGGCTTTGTAGTGGCCGTAGGGCTCCAGCGCCTCCATCGGAATATGCAGCCGCTCTTGTGCGATCTGCATGATGGGCTTAAGGGTGGCGGCTTGGGCAATGTCAATATCGGATAGGGCCATGGGGTCTCCTGCTGTTGGGGGGGCGGGGCTTACTTCAGCTGTACACAAAAGTGTTTGCGCACGGGCTTTTCTATCTTCCATGTGCCTTTGAAATTCGCCTCAATGACAAATGCATCGCCCGGCCCTACATGAACCGGTGTTCCACCGTCCGGGGTGATGGTGATCTCACCCTCCATGATGTGAACAAACTCGTAGGCCGCATAGGTGGCGTGGTAGCTGCCCGGCGTGGCTTCCCAGGTACCGGAAATCATGCTGCCATCGTGTGAGGTATGTTGCACCCAAGTTTTCATGGTGGGAGTTCCATCGGTCACCACCCACCCGTCCAAATTGGCAGTACTAGGGTTGGCGTCGGGAGCAACGAATCGGACGGCTGTGGGATGGCTCATCGTTTTTCTTTCGTGGTGTGGGCTACTGCTTGCACTTTGGACTGGGCAGGCAAAAAAATTTGCGCCCCGTTTTGGCGGGGCGCTAGGGGTTGATGTCGGTGCGTGCTCAATCCTGGACAGTACGGCGCTTTTTGTCCTTGTCGTAGAAAGGCATTTCGTGGGCAATGGCCTTAACGTCGCCGCCCGGTCCACGCACGGTCAGCGGCGTACCCTGCACGCACACCGGTACGTCCAGCCGCGCAATCGCGATAGACCAGTGGTTCAGCGGCGAATACATGGGGCAGGTAACTACACCCACCTGCTTGTCTCCGTGAAAGACCGGACTGCCCTCTTTGGCCGCCTCTTTGCTGTCGAGCTTGAGACCAAACAGTTTGAAGCGCTCCTTGCCCTTCAGGCGGTAATGCTCTTGCGCCCCACGGAAACCCTGCTTGCCGGGGCTGACGGTGAAGTCCAATCCCAGTTCCCACAGCGTGTCGCCGGGAGCTTCATTGGCGTAGGGATACATCTCGGAGTTGTCAAAGGGGAAGAACACCAGATAGCTCTCGGTGCGCAGCATGTCCAGCGTGGTGAAGCGGCAGGGGATGATGCCCATGGCCGCACCTTCGGACAAGATCGAGTCCCAGATGTGGCCTGCGTCCTGGCCACGGCAAAAAATTTCGTATCCCCGTTCGCCGGTATAGCCCGTACGCGATAGCGTGATCGGGTGGCCGTACAACATGGCGGGCATATGGGCGAAATACGCCAGCTTACGCACCGCCGGAATGTGTTTTTCCAAAAAGTCTACCGCCAGCGGGCCTTGCAACGACAAATCGTGGATGTTGTCGTCAAAGCGGATGGATACGTCTTTGCCGGTGGAGGCTGCCACTATTGATTCGTGACCCGCTCCGGAGCCGTGCACAAACATGAAGGAATTCGGTCCGAAGCGATAGATGATGCCGTCATCAATGAATTTGCCCCGTTCATCAAGCATGGAGCAATAGACACTCTTACCGGGGGCTAGCTTCTCTACGTTGCGCGTGGTTACACGATCGAGCAAATGGCTGGCATGCGGCCCATTGATATGGATTTTCTTCAGCCCTGAAACGTCCATCAAACCAGCCTTGGTTCGGACAGCCATGTATTCCTCATCCGCATCCTTGGAATACGACCAGGCAGTGCCCATGCCGCTCCAATCCTCCAATTGGGAACCAAGCGCACGATGACGGTCGGCTAGCACTGAAAATCTCCACGAGGCGGTCATAAATTTCCTTTCAATTGCTACGAATTTGCGATACGATGCCGCTGCGAACGTAGTTACCTGTGTGCAACTAAAGTTCACTATAACCGATTATGTTGATTTTGCGACGCATGAGCTTAGGTGTATACCCTCGTAAATTACTCGAGGCGTGGCCGGATACCAAGTACTGCGCAACTTCAGCTTTTTACATTCAATTTTTAGATTCGTAATATGAAAAAACGTGTAGCAGTCATTGGTGCAGGTCCTTCGGGGCTGGCACAGCTGAGGGCATTTCAGTCGGCAGCCAGCAAAGGGGCTGAGATTCCCGAAGTCGTATGTTTCGAAAAACAAGACAACTGGGGTGGCTTGTGGAATTACACCTGGCGCACTGGCTTGGATGAATACGGCGAACCGGTTCACGGCTCCATGTACCGCTATCTATGGAGCAATGGCCCCAAAGAGGGGCTGGAGTTTTCCGATTACAGTTTCGAGGAGCATTTTGGCCGCCAAATTGCCTCTTACCCGCCGCGCGCCGTGATGTTTGATTACATCGAAGGCCGCGTCAACAAAGCCAAGGTGCGCCCCTGGATCCGCTTTCGCACGCCGGTGCGCAGCGTCACCTTTGATGACAAGACCCAGTTGTTCGATGTCACGGTCCATGACCTGGTGGGCAACCGGACCTACACCGAGCAATTCGACTTTGTGGTGGTGGCCAACGGCCACTTTTCCACACCCAACGTGCCCCATTTTCCCGGCTTTGAAGACTTCCCCGGCCGGGTGTTGCATGCCCATGATTTCCGCGACGCGGTGGAATTTGTCAACAAAGATATTCTGATCATCGGCACGAGTTATTCGGCCGAAGACATTGGTTCGCAGTGCTGGAAATACGGCTGCAAATCGGTCACTGTCAGCCATCGCACCAACCCCATGGGCTACGACTGGCCAGACAACTGGGAGGAAAAGCCCTTGTTGCAAAGATTGGAAGGCAAGGTCGCTCACTTCAAAGACGGAAGCAGCAAAGAGGTGGATGCGGTGATTTTGTGCACCGGTTATCTGCACCATTTTTCTTTCTTGCCCGATGCCTTGCGTCTACAAACCAACAATCGCCTTTGGCCGCGCAACTTGTACCGGGGCGTCGCTTGGGAGGCTAACCCGAAGCTGTTTTATTTGGGTATGCAAGACCAGTGGTACACCTTCAACATGTTTGATGCACAGGCGTGGTTTGCGCGCGATGTGATGATGGGCCGCATCACACTACCTGATTTGCCGTCCATGCAGGCCGACGGACAGGCCTGGGCAGACCGTGAAGCGGCGCTGGCCGACTCGCATGAAGCCATTGAATACCAAGGTGCCTATGTGCAATCTTTGGTAGACCTCACGGATTATCCGGACTTTGATATCAAAGGCATGAACGAGGCGTTTTTTTGCATGGAAACAGCACAAAGTAGAAAACATCATGGGGTTTCGCGATAACAGCTACAAATCACTGATCACCGGAACAATGGCGCCGCCGCACCATACGCCATGGAAAGACGCGCTCGATGATTCCATGCAAGCCTACTTGCGCTAAAGCCCTAGAAGGCAGGGCATCCGGCGGC
>CAMDHL010000150.1 GCA_945898105.1 Comamonas sp. lk
GGCGGCTTTTGTGTATGGCTCTGTTGCCAAAAAGGAAGACACGGCCAGCAGTGACATCGACCTGATGCTGGTGAGCGATACCTTGACTTTTAGCGACACCATACTGGCGCTGCAAGCCGCCACCGAGTTGCTGGGTCGCGAGGTCAACCCGAACATTTTCACGACGCAAGATTTCGCCAAAAGGCTGAAGGAGGGCGGTTCTTTCGTGTCACGCGTCATGGCGCAGCCCAAGGTTTGGCTGATTGGAGGAGAGCATGACCTCAGCATTTGAAAATCTGGCGGGTCCTGGCAAGCCATTGCGTGCCGAGCCACCGGACAGCAAAGAATTTGCAGGTCTTCAGCGCATGGGGCTGGCACGTTTGAAAGATGCCCAACACCAGGGCTTGTCACTGGAGAGTCAGTTTGACTTGGCCTACAACGCAGCGCACGCGTTGTGCTTGGCTGCCTTACGTTGGCATGGTTACCGCTCGGGCAATCGCTTTATCGTTTTTCAACTGCTACCGCACACCTTGGGCCTGGGGCCAGAGGTTTGGCGGGTGCTTTCCAAATGCCACGATGCCCGCAACCTCGGCGAGTACGAGGGCATGCTCGAAGTCGACACTCGACTCGTGACCGACCTGATCACGGCTTGCCAGCTGGTGGCCAACAAATTGAGCGCTTTGCTGCCTTTGAATCAACCATGAACACCACCACCCACACCCTCGTCCAAAAGCTCTGGAACTATTGCAGCGTGCTGCGCGACGATGGCATGAGCTATGGCGACTATGTGGAGCAGCTCACTTATTTGCTGTTCCTCAAGATGGCCGACGAGCGCAGCCAGCCGCCCTAAAACCAGACCAGCATCGTGCCCGCCGCCTATGCCTGGCCCACGCTGCTGGTGCGCGATGGCGACGATTTGTTTGACCATTACCGCCACGCGCTGGAAAAGCTGGGCCAAGAAAAGGGCACCCTGGGGCTGATCTTTGCCAAGGCGCAAAACAAGTTTCAAGACCCGGCCAAGCTGCGCCGCGTGATTGTGGATTTGATCGACGCCGAGACCTGGACGGTGCTGGGCGCCGACGTGAAGGGCGACGCCTACGAGGGCCTGCTGGAGAAAAACGCGCAAGACACCAAGAGTGGGGCGGGCCAATACTTCACGCCGCGTGCGTTGATTGCGGCCATGGTCGAGTGCATCGACCCCAAGCCCGCCGAGCGTGTGTGCGACCCAGCTTGCGGCACGGGTGGCTTTTTGTTCAGCGCGCATCAGCATGTGGTGGACCACAACCCCAACCTGACCAAAGACGAGAAAAAGCACCTGAAAGAAAGCGCCTTTGTGGGCTTTGAGCTGGTGCAGGCCACGGCCCGCGTGTGCGCCATGAACTTGCTGCTGCACGGCATTGGGTCTGAAAAGTCGGTGCCCATGCGCGTGGGCGATGCCCTGGGCGCAGACCCTGGCGAGCGTTTTGAGGTGGTGCTGGCCAACCCGCCGTTTGGCAAGAAGAGCAGCACCGTGATCGTGGGCGAAGACGGCCGCGTGACCAGCGAAAAAGACAAGATCGAGCGCGACGATTTTTGGGCCACCACCAGCAACAAGCAGCTGAACTTTGTGCAGCACATCAAAACCCTGCTGGCCATCTATGGCCGGGCGGCGGTGGTGCTGTCCGACAACGTGTTGTTTGAAGGCGGTGCCGGCGAGACCATTCGCAAAAAGCTGCTGCACGAGTGCGACCTGCACACGCTGCTGCGCCTGCCCACGGGCTTGTTTTATGCCCAAGGCGTCAAGGCGAACGTGCTGTTTTTTGACAAGAAGCCAGCTTCTGAAAAGCCCTGGACCAAGAAGCTGTGGATTTACGATCTGCGCACCAATAAACACTTCACCCTTAAGACCAGTCCGCTGCGTCGGGCTGACCTGGACGAGTTTGTGCAGCTCTACAAAGTGGGTCAACGCCACCAAAGGGTCGAAACCTGGAGCGCCGACAACACCGATGGCCGCTGGCGCGCTTATGGCTACCACGAACTGATTGCCCGCGACAAAACCAGCCTGGACATTTTTTGGCTCAAAGACGACAGCCTCGCCGACAGCGGCAACTTGCCTGCTCCGGCGGTCATTGCACAAGAGATTGTGGAAGATCTGCAGGCGGCGCTGGAGCAGTTCAAACTGATTGCAGGGGATTTGGATTCCATTGTTCTTTAGCGCTTGATTCAAGCCCTCGATGCGACTAACCGCTGCGTTGAAGGGCATTAGGGCCTGCGGCCCAAGTGCAGGAGCCGCCGAAGGCCAAGGGTTCTGAAGCCCTCATAATCCCCACCCCGGCACCCAGCATTGTGCTGATGCCATCGGGTGACCAACGACAACTCAATCAAACCCTTCAAACTCTCCGACGCTTATGAAAATCAACACCGGCCGCCCCGTGACCATGGGCCCTTCCTGCATGGTCACCTGCCCACATTCTTTGGCTTCTGCAGCGGGCGCGGACGTGTTGCGCGCCGGTGGCTCGGCGGTGGATGCGGCTATCGCCACAACCGCCGCTTTGGCGGTGCTTTACCCGCACATGACGGGGGTCGGCGGCGATGCTTTTTGGCTGATTTACGACGCCAAAACTAAGGCGGTGCGCTACCTGGACGGCGGCGGGCGCGCTGCGGCCAGCGCCACGGTGGACTGGTACAAAAGCCAGGGGCATAGCGAAATTCCGTTTCGCGGCATCCTGCCCGCCACGACCACCACGCCCGGCGCGGTGGCCAGCTGGGCCGAAGCCCACGCGGCCTACGGCAAGCTGCCCTTGGCGCGGAACCTACAAAGCGCTATCGGCTATGCGCGCGACGGCTTTCCGGTAACAAAGCGCTTGTCTGGCTTTATCGACGCCACGGCCAAAGACTTAGCGCCCCACGCCGAGACCATGGCTATCTTTATGCCCGACGGCAAAACCCCACGGCCTGGCGCACTCTTGCGCAACCCGGGGCTGGCCAAGACCTTGCAAGCCATCGCCGACCGCGGCCGAGCCGGTTTTTACGAAGGTGAAGTCGGGCGCGAGCTGGCGCGCTTTTCCAAGGAAAAAGGCGGCCTGTTTACCGAAGCTGATTTGGCCGCACAAACAGCGCGCTGGGGCGAGCCCATCAGCGGCACCTACCGTGATGTGAAGATTTTTGAGACACCGGCCCCCACTCAGGGCTTTACCGTGCTGGAAATGCTCAACCTACTGGAGCCGCTGGAGCTGCACAAGCGCCCGCACCTGGGCGCCGACCATGTGCATTTGCTGGTGCAGTCCAAGCAGATCGCCTACCACGACCGCGACCGTCACCTGGCTGATCCGACCTTTGCCGACGTGCCCATGGAGCGCCTGATCTCTAAAGCCTATGCCGACGAGCGCCGCAGCCTGATGGACCCGGCGCGCGCCTTGCCCTGGGACAAAGTGCCCTCTTATGGCAGCCTAAGCGGCGACACCGTGTTTATCGCCACCGTGGATGCTGAAGGCAACGCTGTGGCGCTGATTCATAGCCTGTATGGCGTATTTGGCTCGGGCGTGGTAGCGGGAAATACTGGCGTGGTTCTGCAAAACCGCAGCGCTTACTTCAACCTGGACCCAACCCACCCCAACCACTTGCAGCCGGGCAAGACGCCGCTGCATACGCTGATTGCGTCCATTGCCTTCAAGGAAGACAAGCTCTGGGGCGTAGTTGGCTGCATGGGCGCGGACGGGCAGCCGCAAATCCATTTGCAAACCTACATCAACCTAATTGACTACGGCTGCGACATCCAAGAGGCGCTGGAAGCACCGCGCTGGCTGTCTGGCCGCTTTGGCTTGCTGGAATCGCGCGACACGCTGCACATCGAGGCCCGTTTCCCCGCCGAGACTATTGCCGAGCTGGACCGGCGTGGTCACTTGTTGAACCGCTGGGGCGACTGGAACGAGTTTGCAGGGCACGCGCACGGCATCATGATTGACCCGCAATCGGGCATGCGCTACGGCGGCTCCGACCCGCGCTCGGATGGCGCTGCTATCGGCTTCTAGGACGGAAGGCGCCTTTTAAGCCCACTGCACCGGCTGGCTGGCCGCGTACCAGGCGTCCAGCTTGGGCTCGATGGCTTTTTCAATATTGGCCCGCTTGATTTTCATGGTGGGCGTGAGCATGCCGTTCTCTATTTGCCAGGGCTGGTCGGCCACGACGATAAATTTGAGTTTTTCATAGTCGGCCACTTGGCTGTTGACTTCGGCCAGCAATGTGGTCAGCGCCTTTTGCACGTCTGCGCGTACAGACGCGTCTTTTTGGCGCGGACGTATATCTTCGGCCAGTACCACCATGGCAAAGGCCGCTTCGTGGCTAGATCCGCCCACAAGAGAAATTTCAACCATGGCATGGTTGTTAATCATGTTTTCGATGGGCGCGGGCGCAACGTATTTCCCTTTGCTGGTTTTAAACAGCTCTTTAATGCGGCCTGTGATTTTGAGCTGCCCATCGGCAGCGACTGAACCCAAATCACCGGTGCGGAAAAAGCCATCTTCAGTAAAGGATTCAGCGTCCAGATCCGGGCGCTTGTAATAGCCCACTAGCTGGCCTGGGGACTTGACCAGGATTTCGCCTTCCGGGCTGATGCGTGCTTGCACGCCAGGGTTGGCCACACCGACATAGCCGGGCTCGTTAAAGCGCGGAGTGGCCGTGTGGGAATAGGCAAAGTCCTCGGTCATGCCCAGGCCTTCCAGCAGTTGCAAGCCTAGGCTGCGGTACCAGCGAATGAGGTCAGCAGGGAGCGGCGCGGAGCCACTGAAGGCGGAAATCGTTTGGTCCAGACCCAAATTGGTCAGTATCTTCTTGGCTATGATTTTTTTCACAACCGGAATGCGCAGCAGTAAGTCCAGCTTTTTTTGCGGTATCTTGGCAAACACCGCTTGCTGAAACTTCAGCCACAAGCGCGGTACGGAGACAAAAATAGTCGGCCTTGCACGTTGCAGGTCCGAGGCAAAGGTGTCCAGTGATTCGGCAAAAAACACATGCAATTGGCCGCTAACGAAGCTGGAGCACTCCACCACGGCGCGCTCAAATACATGCGCCAGCGGCAGGTAAGACAGGACGCGGTGGACCTGGTTGTCGCCCAGGTTCTGCGACATGCTTTGCTGCACGGCCAACTCTGTAGCCGCGGTAATGCGTTCAAAGCTGTGCATCACGCCTTTAGGCTGGCCGGTGGAGCCGGAGGTGTAAATCAGCATGGCCAGGTCGGTGCCCGCGCGCTGTGGCTGGCCACCCAAGGGCGCACTGCGCGCGGTAATGGCGTCCCATGTTTCGTAAGCGGTGGCGGGCGCCAGGGGCAGGGCGATGCGCGGCATGCCAGTTGGTACGCCGGGCTCTTGGTCTGGCCAAGTGTCTAACTTGCCCACAAACAGCAGGCTGGCCTCACTGTGCTCCAGCACGAAGCGGATGGTTTGCGCACTTTCGGTGGGGAAGATAGCCACGGTGGTGTAGCCTGCCATCCAGATTGCCAACTCCGACATGAAGAAGTGGGCGCAGTTCTTGGACAGGATCGCAATGCGCGCGCCGGGTTCAAAGCCCATGGATTGCAAATGGGTGGCCATCCGCCGTGCCTGGTCCATGGTCTGGGCCCAGGTGTAGTCCACTACACGCCCTGCACCCAGGGGTTGCGTCAGGTACACCTGCTGCGCGCGTTCCTTCTCGTGCTGGTAAATGTGATCAAGTATGAGCTTGGCGGGGCTGGTCATAAGAGGTGTCTCCTTAGGCTTTTTGATGCGTTGATTTCATTCTAGGGTGAGTTTGGA
>CAMDHL010000151.1 GCA_945898105.1 Comamonas sp. lk
AAAGCGCACGGCACGCCCGGCGCCGCTGCCTGCGGCGCTGAGGTAAGCAACACATAAAAAACGGAGACCGCATGAAAATCACCGACGTAAAAACCTTTGTCGTGGGCAATCCGCCGCCCGGTTTTGGTGGACGCTACTTTGTGTTCATCAAGCTCATCACCGACGAGGGCATCGAGGGCCTGGGCGAGGTCTATAACCTGCCCTACCACCCCAGCGTGGTCGAGCACATGGTGCGCGATGTAGTGGAGCGCTGCGTGGTCGGCAAAGATCCCTACGACACCGAGCGCATCTGGCGCAGCGTATATGGCAGCGGCTTCATCCACCGGCCCGACATAAGCACCATGGGCATCCTGAGCGCCATCGACATGGCCTGCTGGGACATTGTGGGCAAAGACGTGAACAAACCAGTCTATAAATTGCTGGGCGGCCAGGTGCATGAAAAGCTGCGCAGCTACACCTACATCTACCCAAAAGACGGCGACAAAACCAACGTCTACGCTGACCCGGTGCTGGCCGCCGAGCGCGCTGCCGAATATCTGGCTATGGGCTTTACCGCGCTGAAGTTCGACCCGGCAGGCCCCTACACGGTGTATGACGGCCGTCAGCTATCGCTCACCGAACTAGACCGCTCCGAGACCTTTTGCCGCATGCTGCGCGAAGCCGTGGGCACCAAGGCAGACTTGCTGTTTGGCACACACGGCCAGATGACGGCGGCGGGGGCCATCCGCCTGGCACGCCGCTTGGAAAAGTACGATCCGTTGTGGTTTGAAGAACCTATACCGCCAGACAACCAGCGCGAGATGGGCAAAGTGGCGCGCGGCACCACCATCCCCGTGGCCTGCGGAGAGCGACTGGCGACCAAGTGGGAATTTCAGCGCGTGCTGGACGAAGGCGCGGCGGCCATTTTGCAAATGAACCTGGGGCGCGTGGGCGGCATTTTGGAAGGCAAAAAAATCGCCGCTATGGCCGAAGCCTGCCATGTACAAATCGCCCCGCACCTGTACTGCGGCCCGGTGGTGGGCGCGGCCAACATCCAACTGGCCACTTGCAGCCCCAACTTCCTGATCCAAGAAAGCATTCTGGACTGGAGCGGCTTTCACACCGAGATCCTGAAAAAACCCATCCAGTGGGAAAACGGCTACATCATCCCCCCCACCGCACCCGGTCTGGGCGTGGAACTGGACGAAGACGTAGCCCGCGCCCATCCCTACACCGGCACCCTGCTGCACTTGGACATGACCCACGAGCCTGCGGGGGTGTGAGCCGCTAGCCGGGCTCGATTTAGAGCATTGGGTCTTTGGCCCAGATGCGGTGCCCATCCTCAAGCAACAAAAGCTTGTTAACTGTGGACCCTAAATCAAGACCTATAAACCTAAACGCTCACTGAGGAAAACCAAAACGGGTAGCCACCTGACGCCGGTATTCGCGCGGCGTCATGCCTTTGATATCCAGAAAACGGCGATTGAAATTAGCCATATTATTAAAACCTACATCAAAACCGATGCGGGTAATAGGGTGGTCGGACTCCATCAGCAACTGGCAGGCGCGATTGATGCGCACATGGTTGACAAAGTCGGTAAAGGTGTTGCCGGTAGCACGGCGGAAAAAGCGGCTGAAGCGACTCTCGCTCATGCCAAATTCCTGCGCCAGCATACCGACCGAAAGGTCTTCCGACAGCTTATCGGTAATGCGGCTGAGAATGGCGTTGATCTGGTCAAGCTGCGCGTCATTGTCCACGCTTTGCAATTGCGCGTTGGACAAGAGCCGGTAGTCTTTGCAATGCGCCAGCATATTGAGAAATTCGCAAAACGCTGCCAAGCGCCCCAGACCATGTGCCGCTTTAACGCGCCGCCAATGCTGTACCGATTGCGGATAGACATCGAAAAATTCGATTCCGTTTTTAGCGCGCTCCAGCAAAGGCAGGACGGCGCGCATTTCCGGGATATGGCGGCTGGCTTCTTCAATCGGATTGTGCGGAAACTGGATCACCAAATCGCGCTCGGCCACACCGCCTTCGGGCAGGTCCATGCTGACCCAGTTGTGCGGCAGGCGCGGCCCGGTCAGTACCAAATGGCCGGGCTGAAATTGGCCGATCCAATCGCCCACAAAGGCTTTGCCCGAGGTGGCAGTGATCAGGTGTAGCTCGTATTCGTCGTGGTAATGCCAGCGCGCCAACGGGGTGGGGAAGCCGTGCGCCAAGCAGCGGATGATGCCGACTTCGTCGGGTGACTCGTAACCCAGGGCTTTGGAGCGTGTGTGGTCCTGCTCCAGCTCGGGCTTGGTCTGGCGGGGACTCAGGGCAGCGCGGGCCGTGGACATAATTTGCTGTGTAGTTCAGGACATGACGTTGCCGCCATCGACATTGAGGGTTTGCGCCGTAATGTACGCGGCCTCGTCGCTGGCCAGAAAAACCGCTGCGCCGCAAATGTCAGTAGGGTCGCCCATATAGCCTAGCGGCACCGCTTCACCGACGCGCTTTTTCTTTTCGCCTATTGGCAGGTTTTCATAACGGGCGAACAAGGCATCCACATTAGCCCACATCGGGGTAGCAATGACGCCGGGCGAAATACCGTTGACGCGGATTTTGTGCGGTGCCATGGCCAGTGCAGCGCTTTGGGTATAGCTGATGATGGCCGCTTTGCTGGCGCAATAGTGCGATACCAGTGCTTCGCCGCGCCGCCCAGCCTGACTGGCCATATTGATGACCGCTGCGCCTTGGATTTGGGTAGCCACCATGTGCACCAGCACTTTTTGCATCACAAAAAAAGCGCCTTTCACGTTGACCGCAAACAGCTTGTCGTACATGGCCTCGTCGCTTTCCAGCAAAGGGGCCATGTCGAAAATCGCCGCGTTGTTAAACAGGGTCGTAACCGGCCCGAAGCGCGAGCTGGCGGCGGCTATCAGTGCGTCTATGGCTTGCATGGAGCGCACATCGGTGGTCACGTAGTGCAGACTGTCGGGAAACTCGCGCATCAGCGCGGCTAATTCGGGCGTGGGATGGGTGTGGATGTCGGCTACGGTGCAGCGCGAGCCTGCATGTAAATAGGCGTCGGCAACCGCCAGCCCGATGCCACCAGCAGCGCCGGTGAGAATGGCGTTTTTGGTTTTTAGTCGCGTGCTCATACTGTCTGTCCTTGTACAAAGTTTTGAACGCGCCCGTAGGCGAGGCGCAACGCGGCAAGCAAGCGCGCATCCGAGGCCAAGTCGCCCCACAGCACCGTGTCCGCAGCAAACGCGGCCATCGGGTCCGATGCCTCGCAAATGGCGTGCGCGCTGGCCGGGTCCATCGCCTGGTCCTGGTAGGTGTAGGGGATTTGCCCCGCATGCCAGCGTTGCAAATAAGCCAGAAACAGCGCAGGCAACATGGCAACACTGGCAATCGATTCACCGCGCGCCAGGCGCTCGCGAAAGGTAGGCGCGATAAACCCGGGTATTTTGGAAAAACCGTCCATAGCCACGCGCTGGTTGGTGTCGGCAATATCGGGGTTGCCAAAGCGGTCCAGCACCACGTCGCGGTAAGCGGCCAGGTCGATGGGGCTGGGATGCTCGGGCGTGCTGAGGACCGGTATCACATCATCGGTGACATAGTCAAAAGCCATTTTGCGGATGCGCGCATCGTGCGTACCTTCGTGGATATAGGTGTACCCCAGCAAGGTGCCGGCCCAGGCGATGCAACTGTGGGTGGCGTTGAGCAGCCGGATCTTGGCCTCCTCATAGGCCTGTACCGACTCCACCATTTCCACGCCCACGTTTTCCCAGGCCGGGCGTCCGGCGATGAAGTGGTCTTCAATCACCCACTGGATAAAACTCTCGCCCATCACCGCTGCGGGGTCGTCCACGCCGGTGGCCGCAAGTACGCGCTGGCGTACTGCAGACGTGGGACGCGGGGTGATGCGGTCCACCATGGCATTGGGGTTGCTGGTGTGGGCGGATACCCACTCGCGCAGCGCCGCATCCTCTAGGAGTTCGATAAATTGCAAAAGCCCGCTGCGGGCACGCTCGCCGTTGTGGCGCAGGTTGTCGCAGTTAAGCAAGGTGACCGGGCCAGCGCCCGCGTGCATGCGCGCCCGCAAGATGCCGCACAACGCGCCATAAATCGTGCTGCCGGCACGCCCGGCGTGCAAGGCGTCCAAGTCTGCCTGCAAATCCGCAAAAGCCAAGTCTAGGCGGCCAGTGGCATCCAGGTAATAGCCCGCTTCGGTGACGGTAAAAGAAATGATGCGTGTCGAGGCGCTGGCGCCCACGGCGATCAGGCCTTTGAGCTGCGCATCCCAGGCTACTACTTGCGCTATGGAAGTAATGCGGGTGTAGCTGTAAGCGCCCTGGGGCGTGACGGTTTCCAGCGTGTACGCGCCCTGCTGCTGCGCCAGCGCAGCTATGGTTTCAGGCATATCGGGGCGGATATTGCCGGCCGCCAAATTCCAACGGCGGTCGCCGCTTTGCTGGAGTTGGTGCAGGTAAAGCGCCTGGTGTGCGCGGTGGAAAGACCCCAGCCCCAAATGGAGCATGATCAAGGGAGTTATTTCTGCGGTCATGGTGAAGGCGTGCAACTAAACAGGTCCGCCGCCGCTAGCCAGCGAACGGCCTTGGGCATCAAAAAAATGGGCGGCATCAAATTGCAGGTCGATA
This sequence comes from Comamonas sp. lk, assembly GCA_945898105.1. Lineage (GTDB taxonomy): Bacteria > Pseudomonadota > Gammaproteobacteria > Burkholderiales > Burkholderiaceae_C > Allorhodoferax. Next base: position 4,630 of record CAMDHL010000151.1, read on the forward strand.
CCGACGCTTTGGCCGCTGTGCAAGCCACTACGTGCGCTTTGGCGTAGCACCAGTTGCAGGCCCTGGCCATTGCTCAAGTACAGCAGGGTTTCGGCACCCAGCGCTTCCACCAGATCCACCTGCATTTGCAGCATGCCCTGGCCCTTTGGTTGCGCTACTACATGCTCGGGGCGCAGACCTATAAATCCGTCCGCTGCCACCGGCAGTGCAAAGCGCTGCGCCAGTTCGGCCACATGGGTGAAGGCCAGCATATTCATTTGCGGTGTGCCAATAAATTGGGCCACAAAGCTATTGGCTGGGTGGTCATAGAGCTCCAGCGGCGTGCCTACTTGCTCGATGCGACCGTCGCGTAGCACCACAACGCGGTCGGCCAGGGTCATGGCTTCCACCTGGTCGTGGGTCACGTACACCGTGGTGGCGCCCAGTTCACGGTGTAACTTGGCAATCTCGATGCGGGTTTGTCCACGAAGGGCAGCATCGAGGTTGGACAGTGGCTCGTCAAACAAAAAAACTTTGGGTGCGCGCACAATCGCCCGCCCGATAGCCACGCGCTGGCGTTGTCCTCCGGAGAGCTCTTTGGGCCTGCGGTGTAAATAGTCACCCAGGTTGAGGATGGCTGCGGCGCGCTCGACTTTTTCGCGGATTTGCGCTTGCGGAACCTGCGCCAGTTTGAGCGCGAAACTCATGTTTTCAAACACACTCATGTGCGGATACAGCGCATAGCTTTGGAACACCATCGCCAGGTCGCGCGCGCTGGAGGCGGCCTCGGTGATGTCGCGTCCGTCGAGCACAACACTGCCGCCGTCGGTCTGCTCTAGGCCTGCAATCAAACGCAGCAGCGTCGATTTGCCGCAGCCCGAGGGGCCGACGAACACAATGAATTCGCCTTTTTGAATTTGCAGGTCAACGCCTTTGATGACACGTAGATCACCAAAACTTTTTTCGATACCGTGAAGTTGAAGATAGGCCATGGGAATGAAACAGTCCGGTCAAAAATGGGGCGCGCTATTTCACCGCGCCAAAGGTCAGGCCTTGCACCAATTGCTTTTGGCTGAACCAGCCAAACACCACAATGGGTGCAATCGCCATCAAAGAGGCTGCCGAGAGCTT
>CAMDHL010000152.1 GCA_945898105.1 Comamonas sp. lk
ATCGTAGCAATAGCGTCTGATTAGGTTTTTTTGCAGCTTCATGCCACGTTGAAGCACCGCCCATTGCTCCTGATAAGCTATTCCACCGGCAAGTGCGGTTTTGAGATTTCTGAACAGGAAACGATTCTTACGGAGTCGCTTCGCAACAGCATCGATCGTTTTCATGCTTGTGGAGGCGCCCTCTCCATAACTGTGATTTTTGCGTCACCATGGGTAACTGCGGCGTTGGGTGGGGTGTGGGTGCGCGAGGGTACGCTAAAGGTGCTGGAAGACCTTATGAAAGGCTGGAAACGATCACCGCTAAAGTTATATGAAACCGAAGAGGTCAGTGGGCATATCTGGATTGCGCAATAGAAAAAAACGCAGACGAATCCAGGTGACCGTTATTAGCTTGTTATTTGACGTCCTCGACCTCTACCATCACCTCGTTGCGCCTGAACATGGGCAGCATCCATGGCGGGTCGTAGCGCGCCAGTTGCGTCTGCCCCAGCGCTTTCAAATTCTTTTGCCCAATCCAGACGACGAGTTCGTCGGCTTTGGCTTGGATGCGTGATTGGGTGTTAAAGCCGGTAAAGCTGTTGACTGCAAAAAGCTTCCCAGGAATCTCCCGTAGCTTCACATCCGGATTCTTAGGCTTAGGGATGGTGTTCAGGTTGTACTGGCTAGGCATCACGAAGTGAACCCGCCACTGCTTGGAATCCCCCATGTTTTCGGTGGGCACGAGCGCAACCGGTGCAGTCATTGCAATTTTTTGGGATTGCGGCTCCATAGTGACCGGCGCGGTCATGGCAATCTTGGTCGAGCTTGTGCCTGCCTGCACTTGGTTGTTGCCGAATATGTAGTCGGCGATCCTCCTGAACCCTGCGCTTGCGGCATCATCCATATCGCCATCAACCAGAGTTTCCGCTACTAACATAGGGGCGTATTGCCGCAGCTCAAAGGTCCCGGACTTGGCTATAACTTTAAAGCTGGGTTCTTCAATAGCCATAGTATTTTGGGATAAAAAGATAAGGGCTAAGAATGTGGTCGCATAGCGCAGCAAGCCGGATTTCACATGGATTGAACTAATTAGAAAGTTTGGCATATCGTACCTTTTCCGAGTTACGGGTATTTTCATAATAGTCGGCCCAAGGCCTAAAGCTGGGCTTTGCGGTGGGCAGTGGCATGGGCTGCAATGCTTTGCCGCGCGGCAGCATCGAGGCGCCCCAGGTTCTTCAGTTGCATGGCCATGCGTGGGTTTTGCTTTAGGTGGTCCTCATGGCGCATTAAAAAATCCCAATATAAGGTGGTGAATGGGCAGGCCCGCGGGCCTGTCGACTGGGCGGGATCGTACTTGCAAGCCGCGCAGTGGTTGCTCATACGTTGAATGTATTTGCCGCTCGCGACGTAGGGCTTGCTGGCCATCAGGCCGCCGTCGCCAAACTGACTCATGCCCAGGGTATTGGGTAATTCCACCCACTCTACCGCATCCACATAAACGCTAAGGTACCACGCGTGCACTGCCTGCGGTTTGACTCCGAGCAATAGGGCATACAAGCCGGTCACCATCAGCCGTTGGATATGGTGGGCATAGCCATGCTCCAGCGTTTGCGTAATCGCGTCTTCAAGGCACGCCATATCGGTCTTTCCCGTCCAGTACCAGGCGGGCAGGGCGGCTTGTGCGTTCAGCGCATTGCGTTCTAGGTAGTCTGGCATGTGGAGCCAATAAATGCCGCGTACATATTCGCGCCACCCCAAAATCTGCCGAACAAAGCCCTCTACAGCCGCCAGTGGCGCATGCCCATTGCTGTAGGCATCAACGGCAGCCTGCACTACTTCGCGTGGGTTTAACAACTTGAGGTTGAGGGCGCAACTCAGGTGTGAATGGTAAAGCCAAGCCTCACCCGCCCACATCGCATCTTCATACTTCCCGAAGAGTGGCAGACGTTGAGAGATGAACGTATGTAAGGCTACCAACGCTTGTGTGCGTGTCACAGGCCAAGCGAAGCTGGACACGCTGCCGGGGTGATTGGTAAAGCGTGTTTCGACGAGCGCAATAACCTCTTGGGTGATGCTGTCCGGCGCAAAGCGGCTAGGGGGGGGGACGTTTTGCGGGCCCGCTTTACCAAAGGCTTCGCGGTTATCAGCATCAAAGTTCCATTGCCCGCCCACCGGCGCTTTGCCCTCCATCAAAATGTCGTGCTTGCGCCGCAGTTCGCGGTACCAGTATTCGAGCCGCACTTGTTTTTTGCCTTGGGCGTAGCTAGCAAATTCGCGTACCGTACTGAAGAAATGAGTGTCATCACGCAGGTCTAACGTCAATGCATGCGCCTTTGATACAGCGCGAAGGCTTTGCAGCACCCGCCAATCACCTGGGGCACTCATTACCAGTGCGTTAGGTTGAAGTAGGGTAATCGCCTTACTGAGTTCCAGCGCCAATGTGCCTGCGTTACCAGGCTCGTCTAATCGTGTGTAGTCCAAGGGCAGGCCCAGCTCGCGCAAGGATTCTGCAAAGTGGCGCATGGCACTTAAAAATACCGCAATGCGCTGCTTGGCCGACCAGACATGGGTGGACTCCTCGGCCACCTCCGCCATCCAGACCACGTCTTTTTTCGCGTCAAAGCCCTGCAAAGCGGAAGATTCAAGGTTCAGCTGATCGCCCAGAACAATGACTAGATGTCGAACCTTGGTAGGCAGCTCCGGTGATGGGCTGAGGGGCTCAACCATGGGGTGTCTTATGGACAACAGAATTTTTTCGGTCGCGACATGCGTCTGAGCAATACAGTACCGAATCCCAGTTCTTTGCCCAGGCTTTGCGCCAGGTCATGCTGCGGCGGCAAACTTCACAGAGCTTGCTTGGCAATGCCTGTTTGTTGCCTTTAAAGCTGGATTTCATTTGTTTACAAAATATGAGGGGAAAAGACGAGGCTTTCTCGGTAAGCTGATACGGCTAGTTTGACATCTTCACCAAGGGATTTCAATCCCTTTGTAGTCCAGGAAATAGGCTCCTGATTTGGGCGGCAATTCTTTCAACGCATGAAGCATTCCATTTACGGACACCTGTGGCTCAATAACGTTAATGGAAGAATTCAAAAATGGTTGGGACAGTCTAGACTGTACCGTCCCAGGTTGTAGGGCTACCACGCGCAGATCTGGATTTTTACGCTGCAGTTCGATGGCGGCAGTTTGCAAAATCATATTCAAAGCAGCCTTTGAACTTCGGTAGCCGTACCAACCGCCTTTTTTGTTGTCCGTGATGCTGCCAACGCGGGCAGACAGCTTCGCGTATACCGACGAGCCCTTTGCCAGTAAGGGAGAAAAGTAACGCAATACCATGGATGGACCAATTGCATTGATCAAAAAGGCTTGCATTAAATGATCCGGATGAAGGCTGTTAAGCGCTTTCTCGGGGCCTACTCCGTTAATGGTGATCGCGCCGGTTGCATCGATAATTATTTGATAGGGGCCCTTGGCACTGGACAAACTTGCCTGGGTACTTATGGACTCGTGATTTGCAAGATCAAAGTCACTGTGAGAAGCTCGGGAGATAAGTTCCACATGGGTGCATTGAGGATCCGTAAGAAACGCTTGTGCAAAAGCACCGCCAATCTCCCCGCTCGAGCCTATTACCAGCGCCTTGTACTGGCCCGTGGCGAAAAGCGGGCAACTTTCAATCATGCTTCATAAATAATTGTCACAAGGCTCTTTCAAGCATGCGCCGCTTGCGTGAACTTCGCCAAATCAAACACCCAACTTGGAGCCAAGGGTGGGCCAGGCTGGTTCAAGGGCTTCAGGTGAAAGGCCGTATGCATGGAGCGCGAGTCCATGTCGTCTGGCTCAACTGGTGGCAGTTGTGCCAGCACGTCGGTCAAGGGGTAAGCCTGTAGGTGCTGGCAAACCACTTCTTGCAACTCGATTGCCAGGGCCAGTGCAGCCTCACTCTCAGGGCTGCCCTGGCCCGTCTTGGCAGGTGGGTCGTTGTCTTTAAAGCACGACACCACATCCCAAACCGACAGGTCCTTGACGGGCTGCTGAAGCTGGTACCCACCGCCGGGGCCGCGGTGGGAGCAAATCAGGCCGCCGCTCTTGAGTTGCTTGACGATGATCTCTGTACTGGATAAGCACAGCCCGATGTGCCTGGCCAGCCTGGTCGTGGGCACCGGCTTTTGCCGCGAAGAAGCCGCAATGACCCCGATGGCATTGAGTCCCTGCGTTGCGTGAAGGCTTAGAAACATGGCTTTTGAATAAATTACGACCCCACAAATCTACCACTGAACACTATTTTTCTATACAATCTGCCGAAATATTCTCTTTAATCTATACAATTTCTACTCAATTTATGAACAACAAAGCAAACTCAGGTGGCGCAGTGCACAAGATCGGCGCGGTCTCTGCCTTGAGTGGTGTTCCCAGCCCAACCCTGCGGATTTGGGAGCTGCGATACGGCACCTTCGTCCCGCAAAAGTCCCAAGGCCAGCACCGTCTGTATACCGATGACGATGTCCTTAGGGCCACCTTGCTTAAACGGCTCACGGAGCGGGGCCATGCCATCAGTAGCCTGGCCCAACTCTCGTCGCAGGAGCTCAACGCATTGCTGGTGCAAGGACAGGATGCAAGTCGATCACGCACAGATGCACGCCTTGCGGGTCAGCCTGCATCGATGGTTGTCGTCGGGGTGGCCTTGGCCAGTCGTATCGAATCGAAAAAATTTACCCTGAGCTTCATTGACCAGAACATCAAGGTGACAAACATCTTCAATGATTTGCCACATGCGCTGGGTGCCACATTTGAGCGCCAAGTTCCCTTCTTACTCGTAAAGGCGAACTCCTTGCATGCTGGTATGCAAATTGACATTCATCGATTAGCCCAAAACTGTAAGGCGATCCAAGTGATTGTTTTGTACAGCTTTGGCCAAGACAACGTCATCCAAGTGATGAAACGATCGGGGATGATTGTTCGCAAAGAACCTGCATCTGATGCGGAGTTGGCCGATTTGATCAATTCGGCCTTGCTAGTGGGCACCGAAAAAGGATCCACCGGTCTGGTGGTGGGCAGTGTGATACCGCCCAGGAAATACAGCGAGTTAACGCTTAACCGCGTAGCCAATATCTCCACCAATGTGCTTTGCGAATGCCCGCGCCATGTTGCGGAGATAATTACCCAGCTGGCGAATTTTGAGCAATACAGCCATGAATGCTTGAACAAATCGGCAGAAGATGCGCACCTGCACGCATACCTGAGTTCAGTGTCTGGTTCTGCGCGTGCGCTGTTTGAAAGTGCCCTAGAAATGGTGGCAAATCACGAGGGTATCGCACTGCATGACAATGTTTTGGAATAGTACTTTTTAACCAACCCGTAGTTAACAGTTCAACGTAATTTTTCATGAAAAAAAGGAGCGCAAATGAGTGAGGATCTAAGGTGCTGTGGTACTGGAACCTGCATCATAAATTCAGAAGGTGAGTGCTGGTGCGGGCAACGGTGGGATGGCGAAAAAATGTGCTTTCAAAAGCCGCTTGCGCAGGGACTTAATCCAAACAGTGAAAGCTCGGGCGACGGACCGCAAGCCGCGAATCAACCGGACTAAACCTTTATCCCCCGGCTTAATAGTTTTTCGTCGTGAAGAAACGAACTTCAGTATCTGTACTGCTCTTGGTCGTGCTTGCAATTGCGGCTTCCCACATAGGGTGGGTGACGCGTGATAACGGATCCTTGATGGTCCTAGATGGACGGGAAATAGATGTCG
>CAMDHL010000153.1 GCA_945898105.1 Comamonas sp. lk
AAGCAGCCAACAGCAAGGCTACAGCGCCCAAGCCAATGCGCATCACAACACGGCGCTGCAGCATGCCCGCCGTTCCAACGCAAGCAGGATTTTTCATAAGAGGTAATGGTCCAGCAGCAAGGCGGCGAACAAGGCGCTGAGATGAATTAGTGAAAAGCGGAAAGTGGCGCGCGCCAGGGTGTCGGAGTAGTTGCGCAGTAGGCGCCAGGCATAGACACAAAACCAGATGCTTAAAACCACTGCGGCAGCCAGATAAAGCCAAGAACTCATGCCGTACATAAAGGGCAGCAGACACGCGGCAAAGAGAACCCAGGTGTAAAGCAGGATATGCAGTCGGGTGAATTCGCTGCCGTGGGTAACAGGCAGCATGGGTAAGCCGGACTTGCGGTAGTCTTCCACCCGGTACAAGGCCAAAGCCCAGAAATGCGGTGGCGTCCACAAGAAAATAATAAGAAACAAAATCAACGCTTCAGGTCCGACATCGCCGGTCATAGCCGCCCAGCCCAGCACCGGCGGCATCGCGCCAGAGGCGCCGCCGATCACAATGTTTTGCGGTGTTAAAGGTTTGAGGATGACGGTGTAAATCACCGCGTAGCCGACGAAGGTGGCAAAGGTCAGCCACATGGTCAAGGCGTTGACCCAGACAAACAAAATCGCCGAACCGGCACTGCACAAGAGTGCGGAAAAAATCAGGGTCTGCGTATTACTCAGTTCACCGCGTGCTGTCGGTCGCCAAGAAGTGCGCTTCATCTTCGCGTCAATCTGCTGCTCCACGATGCAGTTAAAAGCAGCCGCTGCTGCCGACACCAGCCAAATACCAAAACATGCAATCGTCGCCAGCCGTACTTGGGCCCAATCCGGCGCGCCAGGCACGGCTAGCACCATGCCGATGAGGGCGCAAAACACAATCAGCTGAATCACGCGTGGTTTGGTCAGGGCGTGGAACTGCCGCACCACCGACATGGTAGGTAGCAGAGCGGTGATGCTGGCCGGTGGGGTCACGTTGCTTGTCTCAATGTTGTGGGCAATGGCACAGGGCTGTTCACTCGCAATCGGCTAACGGTCAACAACCAAACCAGGCAAACCAGCATGGCACCAGCCCCACCGGTATGCAGCACGGCGGCCAGCAGAGGCCAACCCAGCACCACGTTACTCAAGCCAGTAGCCAACTGCAAGGCTAACAGCAATCCCAAAAGCTGCATCGGCCGGCGTAGGGCCGGATAGGTACGCAATTGCCAGAGCACAAGGGCAATAACCAAAACTAGGACTCCTGCCATCCAACGGTGCACCATATGGATAGCGGTAAGCGCTTCAAAGGTGATGGGGCTTCCATCGGGCTGCAGACCTAAGGGGCGCCAGAGCGCAAACCCTTGAGCAAAGTCCATCGGCGGCCAATGGCTGGCTTGGCAGGTGGGGAATTCCATGCAGGCCAGCACCGCGTAATTGGTACTGACCCAACCACCCAGCGCGGCCTGTAGCAGCAGCGCCGCCAGGGCTAGCCACATACCGGCGCGCATAGAAACCGAGATAAGCTGGACTTGCCGGGCACCCGACTGCAGCCATAGTTGAGCTGCCTGCAAAGTCAACAAGCCCAGCAAACCATAGCCGCCTAGCAAGTGCAAAGTGACGATGGCCGGGAAAAGTTTCATCGTGACTGTCAAGGCGCCGAAGGCGCCCTGCACGCACACCCAAACCAGAGTCGCAATCGCCCACGCAGGGTGGATGGGCGCTTGCTGTTGTAAACCCCGTGCCTTTCGATGGTCAAGCCAGGCGCTGATGGCTAGCACCACGATCAGCATACCCACGCCTGAAGCCAGGTAGCGGTGCAGCATCTCGATCCAGGCCTTGCCATGCGTAACAGGGCCCTCAGGGTTGACGGTCTGCGCTTGCTCAATGGCGCCGAGCGCGCCGACCGGGCTGGCATGGCCATAGCATCCAGGCCAATCCGGGCAGCCCAAGCCGCTGTCGGTCAGGCGCGTAAATGCGCCGAATAAAACCAAATCAAATGTCAGGAACAAGGTGGTCAGTGTCAAGGCATAGTGCCAACCACCGGCCTGCCGATGACGGCCGCTCCATAGCAGGTAGGCCAAGGGTATGGCAGCTACGGCCATGCCGATCAGCACAAGCCGGCCTATCGGCGAGAGGTTCCAGAGCGCGGTTTCCATCGTGTTCCCTACTAAGCCTTAGCGCCCAGGTGTGTCCCAAAACGCAGAAGCACGTAACAGACGCTCCATATCGCGCTTCACTTTTGGGGCCTGGTCCGCATCGATACGCGCCGGGAAACGCATCATCCAGTTGCCCAGTGGATCGACCATATACAAATGGTCTTGTAAAGCAGTGCCCTGCTCGGGCTGCAGCCAGGTTTGCAATTGATCAGCGGGGACGCGTAACACCGTCGCGCTGGCCAAGGCGGGCAGCAAACTTGGCGCAATGGCTGCATCATCACTGACCAGCCATACCCAATCTACACGGTCTTTTTCTTTGCCCACGCCTTCGCGCAACTGGCGCTGAATGTACAAATGGTGCTGGCACTTCGCATCGCAGGCGCCGCCCGCCACGCTGATCAAAAGCCATTGGCCTTTGAGAGCGCGCACGTTGGTCTGCTTGCCCGCCATCTCGACGGCCTGCATGTCCGGCAAAGGGCGCTGCGGGTCGATCAGGGTGCCGAAATTTTGGCGTCCCTGGGGGCGCACCAGGTAATAGGTTATGTAGGAGGCCACCACTGGTGCAGCGCAAACCAGCAAGACCATCAACATCTTCCAGCGACCCATGCGGGTATTGGCGGCGTTTGCAGCTATGTCTTGGGGAGCCGGCATGGAATGCACGGTCAAACCCAGCGGCTGGTCGGGTGAGCTGTCATTGGGGGCCATGGTTTGCAATATCCCGGGAAGTAGCCGCTGAGCGGCGAAAAAATTGAAACCACAGGTACAAGCCTGCTATGAGCAGTGACAGCGCAAACCATTGGAATGCGTAGCCATAGTGCTTTTCAATACCAAAATTGACCACCGACCATTGTCTGCGCAAGCCTTGGCTGGGCGGGCCTGATTCGCGCACCGTAAACGCCTCTAGCGGCAATCCGGTTTGAACCCGGTATTCATCCAAGTCAAGATTTTGCCGTATCGGCCCCTCGCCTGGCGCTCCCGGGGCATAGAGCTTGGACGGGGCAAGGGCAATGTCACCATCCACCGCTACAGGCCCAGCGGGGGTTTGCACCTCGGGCAATTGTTCGCGTTGCTCAAAATTGCGCGGTACCCAACCGCGTTGCACCATAAGCACCTGGCCATGCGGCTCCAAACGCAAAGGCGTGAACACGAAAAAGCCCACTTTGGCATCCATTTGGCGGTTGTCCAAATACAGCGTTTGGTCGGGCAGCCAAGTGCCGTTAAGGCGCACGGGGTGGTAGAGCACGCCGCCTTCTTGCATGCGGCCTTGGGCAGCTAATGCGAGGACCTCGGCGTTACCTAAGGGCGTTTTACCGGCTTGCACTTGCATGGCGGCCTGCAAGGCTTCTTTTTGCGCTGCGCGGTCCAACTGCCAAAAGCCCAGCGACAGCCCCAGCAGACTGAAAAAAATAGCCGCTGCAGTCACGCGGTAGAACTTCGGGTCACGATTCAAAAGATAATCCTGTATATGAGTTACTTTGTTGCCCTTGGCTTCTTAGCCGTTATTGCCAGCTTGGCCACCGCCTTGTTTTTCATGTTGCGCGGCGGAAGCGGAGGGCCTGCCAAATCGCGTCGCATGGCAAGGGCATTAGCCTTGCGGGTTGGCTTTTCTATCTTGCTCTTCGTCTGTATTCTTTTGTCCTGGCAAGCCGGCTGGATTCAACCTACCGGCATACCACCGGGCACCTGACGACAACTTAGCTTTCCAGTAAACAAAAAGGCACCTCACGGTGCCTTTTTTGCGCCTCCAAGGCCTTACATCCAGTAAACAAGAATGTACAAACCGAGCCAGACCACGTCCACAAAGTGCCAATACCAGGCAGCACCTTCGAAACCAAAATGGCGGTCGGGGCTGAAGTGCCCTTTCTGCAAGCGCAGCGTAATGAACAAGAGCATCAACATGCCTACCAACACGTGAAAGCCGTGAAAGCCGGTCAACATGAAGAAAGTGGATCCGTAGATGCCGGAACTGAGCTTCAGATTGAGCGCCGAATAAGCGTGGTAATACTCATAGCCCTGAACGAGCAAGAAAGTAATACCCAAAAGCACCGTCAGCCACATAAAGCTAATGGTTTTGCTGCGATTGCCATCGATCAGCGCGTGGTGCGCGATGGTTAAAGTAACGCCCGAGCTCAAGAGCAAAGCGGTATTGATTGTGGGCAACCAGAACGGGCCCATGGTGGTGAATGGCTCGATGATGCCGGCGGGCGAAGCAGTTACACCAGCAGCAAGACTGGGCCAGACCGATTTAAAGCCAGGCCACAAGAGTGCGTTATCTAAACTGCCCAGCGCGGGTACCGAGTGCGAGCGAGCCCACCACAGGGCGCTAAAGAAAGCGCCAAAGAACATGACTTCCGAGAAGATGAACCAGCTCATGCTCCAGCGGAAAGACAGGTCGATTTTGCGACCATACTGTCCAGTTTCACTTTCATGGACTGCCTCGCCAAACCATTGGAACAACACGAAAAAGAGAAACAACATGCCAAAGGCTAACGAGTAACGACCCCAGTCAGCCCCGTTAATCCACTGGCCCGCACCCAGGATCACGAAGAACAAAGCCAGCGACGCCATGAAGGGATGACGAGAAGGCTGGGGAACAAAATAATACGGTTTTGCGCCGTGTGCAGTGCTACTCATTTCAGCTCCATTTTTCCAAATTCAATTCTAGGAACGCAGTGCTGTCGCCTGCGCTTATTTACCAACCACCCAGGTAGCCAAGCCGATAAGGCTGATTACCAAAACCAATACCGCAATAATGCCCGCCAGCAAGACATGCAACGGGTTTACCTTAGCCGCATCTTCCTCAAAACCAGCACGGCTGCGAATTCCAATAAACGACCATGCCACGGTTTTAAGGCTGCGCAGCAACGATGGACGCACCACATTGACAGGCACGGCGTTAGCTTCACTCATGAGCCAGTCACCTTGGGCGCAAGGGCGGCAACCGGCGCAGGTGGAACCTTGCCGCCCACCTCAAAAAACGTGTATGACAGTGTGATAGTTGTCACATCTTTAGAGAGCTTGGGATCAATCACAAACACCACTGGCCAGGATTTCTTCTCACCGGCTTCCAGTGTGTACTGGTTAAAGCAAAAGCACTCCAACTTATTGAAATGCGCCGCGGCTTGTTGTGGTGCATAGCTAGGAATCGCCTGTGCAGCCATACGGCGATTCTGTGTGTTCTGGAATTCGTACATCACCGTCATCATTTCACCCGGATGCACTTGCAAAGAACTTTGGGCTGGCTTGAACTGCCAGGGGCCCCGGCTATTTGCATCAAATTCCACCGTGATGGTGCGGCTGGTATCGACCTGCGTGTTAGCAGGGATTTTGGCTTTTTCGCCAGGAACAGCCAACTCTGCCAAAGCCAGGATGTTAACTCCTGTCATCCGGCAGATTGCATCATAGATAGGGACCAAGGCATAACCAAAGCCAAACATGGCCAACACCACCACCGCCAGTTTGCGCAGCATGGTGGAGTTATGAAAACGCGAGTTCATGCGCAACTTAGTGACTAAGCAAAACCATTTTGACAAATATGCCAATGAAAAAAACCA
>CAMDHL010000154.1 GCA_945898105.1 Comamonas sp. lk
CCCAAGGCAAAAACCTCCTGGCACAAATAGCTTGCTATGGTGTTGATACCGTTGAGGTCGGTATCCGGTGCGATCAGCACAAATTCTTCCCCGCCGTATCGGGCAATCAAATCACCGCTGCGCATCACACCCGCCTCAAACACCCGGGCCAACTGCCGCAGGCATTCATCACCCGCCGGATGGCCATAGGCATCGTTGTAGGCTTTGAACCAGTCCACATCAATCAAGGCCACCGAAAGAGGGCGCTTGTCTCGCGCGGCGCGACCCCATTCGACCGGTAAGGTCTCATCAAACCGACGGCGGTTGGCAATCCCGGTCATTCCGTCAATGCTGCTAAGGCTCTCCAGGCGGCGCGCCGCAATGGCCAAATCCTGCGTGCGAAGCGAAACCTGGGCCTCCAAATCAAACTCGGATTGGCGCCCTTTTTCCAGTGCTAAATTTTGCTTCTGTAAGAGGGTGCGTAATTCACGCATATGGGCTTGGCGCTTGCGGACCTCTTGAACAGCTACTGCACCAGCAAATACCAGCAGGCCCTGCACCAAGGCACGGTCTAAGCTGTAGGTGGCTATACCCAGCTCCTCGCCCGACATCATGTCGGACAAGTGTTGCAGATAAACACTGATGGCGGGAATCAACAAGGCAATGCAATACCAGATAAACGGACGCTCACCTTTAAGGGTCAAGCCGAAGGTAGCAAGTAAAAGTAATACGTAAGCGATGGGAATCGCATGGTGCAGGGTCGCCGCAGCCAGAGCAGGCCAGAACAATAGGAACGGAATGAGTAGGCTGAAAATCGCTAAGACCCTAAGCATGTGGCCAAGTGCGTTGCCTCTAATGTGCCGGGGGAGCGCGTTGTACAAAAGGGCTACGGTAAAGAACAGCACTGACGCGACCGCCACGGAATGGGACAGCGTTGCGGCCCAGAAGCCACTCCAAGGAAGCAAGGCGGGCAGCAGGCCGCTGTTCTCGCCCAAACACCAGCTACCTGCTAGCACCAATCCCAGGAAAAGCCCAAAGGGTTTTTGCCCGGTAGCCCCCCATAGAAACGCAAATACCAAGGCCAATGCGGCACACAGTCCGCCAAGCCAGCCATAGCGCATGGCATCGTACGCCTGGGCCAATTGGAAAGCGGAGCTTTCCCAAATCTGCGCCGTCACATCGGTGCCCATCCGGCTTTGTACCCTCATCCAGATCGTTTGTCCTTGGCGGGCACCCAATTCCAAGGGAATGGTTAGCAATCTATGCGGGTAGGGACGACTCTCAAAGTCCAAGGCGTGTCCAGTCTTGGTACTACGCAGTGAGCCGTCCTGCGCTTCGAAAAAAACCTCCACGGTATCGAGCAGGGGTTCTGCCATCACCAGCAAACGCTGGGCCGTCATATTGCTCGAATTAAGGATGCGCAGCTTTATCCAAAATGCAGAGTTGCTGCGCCCAAAGTCAGCATTCCAAGCGCCCCCCGGTACATCTTTAAATGTAAGCGGCCCTTTGTCGGCGCGAACTTGGTCAAAAGTTAGTTTCCCTGTTTTATCTTCGGCCCAACTGGCGTACTCGTTCAAATTGAGTGTGCTGGATCCAGCCTTGGCAAAATCGAGTTCACCGGCGAAGCTTGGTCTGCTAGCCAGCACTAGAAAGACTAGCAGGCAGCTCAAAATACCAAGATGGGCTGCCCAGATCGCCTTGAGAAAAGATCTTTTAAGTCCCCCTTCTAATGTCCACGCCCAGACGCAGCGCGGCGTATCCATGTGCTGCGGCCGCATCATTGGAATGCCGATATGGATTAAACCGTGGACGACGGCAGGATCAGTGGACTGGATTTGCACAATTTCTTGATGGGTTGAGATACTTGGAAATAACGTTTAGTGTAATTATATTTAATTTGAAAAAATCACATAAAAGACAATTTTTAACAAATATGTTTTTTAACAGTCTGTTTCTGCATTACGCGCCAAGGGATTCTCGCATCCGGTGGGTTTGGGTCTCAGCCTTGACGGGAAATGCCGCCTATGGCGACCCTGCCGCTGACACACTGCGCTTGTCGGATGTGGTGTTAAAGTCAGTCAATATTAAAGAAAGACTAACTTGGCTACTCCCAACTACGGTTACGAAAAACGCCAGAAAGAACTGGCTAAAAAGCGTAAAAAAGAAGACAAGCTAAAGAACAAGTCCGAGCGCAAAGACTCGGGCGGCGTCCCCGAATCCGACGGACAAGAGGGTGGCGACCAGGCTAGTCCCGCCGGCCACCCAGACCCGGGCGCTGCAACCACTTAGACCAGAGTCCGTGCCGTCAGGTGCATTGCTTGCATGCTTCGGCTCTGCAAGGTGATGTGCGGCGCAGCCTTAAATTGCACAAAGTTGCGCTCTATGGATTGCAGGTATACCGGGTCGTAATGGTCAGTCAATAAGGAACGTACAACACTGGCAAAGTCTCCCTTGCCGATAGCGTCTGTCCATTCCTGCACCATCGCCTTGCCTCGCTGTGCAGTAAGTGCCTCTAGTCGTTGACAAAAGTGATCCGGATTGTCCAGAAAATACTGGTAATCCTCCAGCAGCAGCGCCACCCGTTCGTCTAGGGCTAAGTCAATAAAAACACAAGCGCTGGCCCGCATGGCGTCCAGCAGTACGGTGTGAACCGCCACATTGCCGACCTTCTTGCTTTCGCTTTCCACAAACACGGGGCGCGAGGGGTCAAAACCACGCAAAGCGTCCCATACCAGTGTGTCAAAACGCTTCTGACTGGGCTGCGGCTGGCCGGGGATGGCCCCTAACACCGAACTGCGATGCTGCGCCAGGGCTTCCAAGTCCAGCACTTGGGCACCCTCGGCTAACAAAGCCTGCAGCAGCCGGGTTTTCCCCGAACCCGTCGTGCCGCAAATCACCTTGAATTGCAATTGCCCCGCCAGGCGCTCGATATCGATCAGCATTTCGGCACGAAAGGCCTTGTACCCACCTTCGACCAGGCTCACCCTGAAACCGATCTGGTCCAGGATGAGAGAAAGTGCGCCGCTGCGCTTGCCGCCGCGCCAGCAATAGGCCAGTGGCGCCCAGTCGCGCGGCTTGTCCAGCACATGCGCCTCAATATGGGCGGCAATATTGCGCGCCGCAATGGCTGCGCCACGTTTTTTGGCTTCAAAGGCATTCACCTGCTTGTACAGGGTACCAATCGCTTGGCGCTCGCTGTCGTTGAGCGTGGGCCAATTCAGCGCGCCGGGTAGGTGATCCAGCGCGTGTTCGGATTCACTTCTCGCATCAATAATGCTGTCGAATTGCGCGTAGTTGACTATTACGTCCCGGGCGCTGACCAATTGCAAACTCATGGCAGCAGCTTTCGCAAGGCTGGCCAGACATTGCCCAGCATGATCGGATGCGCCGCTTCCACTGGGTGGATACGGTCGCTTTGGAAAAGGGAGTCGGCATTGTCGGCATCCGCTACGCCCTTCAGAAAGAACGGCACTAGGCCTACTTTGTGGCGTTTGGCCACCTCGGCATACATGGCGCTGAATTCGGCGGCGTACTGCGGCCCGTAATTGGGTGGCACCTGCATGCCCAGCAGCAGCACCTTGGCGCCTTGGTTTTGCGCCGCCTTCACCATCGATTCCAAATTATCCTGGCTGGTTTTTAGGGGCAGGCCGCGCAAGGCGTCGTTACCGCCCAGCTCAATCAGCACCATCTGGGGCTTATGCTGCGTCAGCAACGGCGGCAGACGCGACAGGCCGCCCGAGGTGGTGTCGCCGCTGATGCTGGCGTTGACCACCGTGATCGCCTTGCCTTCATCGCGCAAACGCTTGTCCAGGAGTGCCACCCAGCCGGTGCCGCGTCTGAGCCCGTATTCGGCACTGAGCGAATCGCCCACCACTAGCAGCGTCGCCTGCGTTTTGGCCCGGGCCGTAAAGCTGCCAAAGAGCAAAAGGCCAAGTGCGCTTACGTTAAAGTACCTGCGATTCATTGAAAGTTCCATGTCTGATTCAATTATCGCGGTAAGCCAAGTATGCAAGTCGGTAACCGACTCCACCGGCACCCTGCAAATCCTCCTTAACATCGATTTTTCGCTGCAAGCCCGCGAGGCCGTTGCCATTGTGGGCGCCTCGGGGTCCGGCAAAAGTACGCTGCTGTCCATCATCGCGGGTCTGGATACGCCCACGACGGGCACGGTGCATATCGCCGGGCAAGACTTGTTTGCGCTGGATGAAGACGCTAGGGCAGCCTTGCGGGCTCGGCAAATCGGTTTTGTGTTCCAAAGCTTTCAGTTGCTAGGCAATTTGACAGCGCTGGAAAACGTGATGCTGCCCTTGGAGCTGTCCGGGCGCAAAGACGCCCGCAAGTCTGCAGCTGCCATGCTGGAGCGGGTTGGCCTATCACGGCGGCTGCAGGCTTACCCCAAGGTGCTAAGCGGTGGCGAACAGCAGCGCGTGGCGCTAGCCCGCGCTTTTGTGGTGCAACCGGCGGTCTTGCTGGCCGACGAGCCCACGGGCAGCTTGGACTTCGCCACCGGCGAGACCATCATGGAACTAATGTTTGAGCTTAACCGCGAGGTGGGCACCACCTTGGTGCTGGTCACGCATGACCGCGCTATTGCCCAGCGTTGCCAGCGCTGCTTGACCATCGAAGCCGGTCGCCTGTCCTCCGATGTCAGTACTGCCGTTTCGCTGGGCTGATCGGGCCACGATACTCAGCAGGCTGCCGCGATAATCGGAAGATGTCCGTTTCCCACATTCTTTTTGGTTTTCATGCGCTCGGTGTGCGCCTGAAAATTGCCCCTCACTCGATTGTTGAGCTGTATTACGAACCTACCCGGCGCGACGCCCGGATGCGTCAGTTTCTAGAGAAAGCCCACGAAGCCGGTGTGCGCCTGATTGAAGCGGACGGCCTGCGCTTGTCAAAGCTATGCGGCAGCCATGGCCACCAAGGCGTCGCCGCGCGCACCCGGCCCTTGCAGCAGGCTCGCTCGCTTGATACGCTGCTGGAAGATTTGGAATCCTCGCAAGCAACTTTGCCTGCCTCTGAAAGGCAGCAGCCCTTGCTACTCGTGCTCGATGGCGTTACCGATCCCCATAACCTGGGCGCGTGTTTGCGTGTGGCTGACGGTGCGGGCGCGCATGCAGTGATTGCCCCCAAAGACCACGCAGCCGGTATCAATGCCACGGTGGCCAAGGTGGCCAGTGGTGCGGCCGAGACCGTTCCTTACTTTATGGTGACCAATCTGGCACGTACGCTGATGGAACTTAAAGAGCGCAATATCTGGATTACCGGCACCAGCGATGCCGCGCCACGTACTTTGTATGAGGCGGATTTTCGAGGTCCGACTGCATTGGTGCTGGGTGCCGAGGGCGATGGCATGCGCCAACTCACCGCCAAAACCTGCGACCAGTTGGTCAGCTTGCCGATGCGCGGGGCTGTGGAAAGCTTGAATGTGTCGGTCGCCAGCGGTATATGTTTGTACGAAGTGCTGCGCCAGCGCAGCGGCCTAGCCATTAATCCTGGAGGAAAGTCATGAAAAACAGTTTCAACATAAAGCCTCTTGCGCTTGGCGCAATTGCATTAATTCTGATACTGACCTTGGGGGCTTGTACCCAAGAACAGCAAAACAAATTGGGCCGCGACATCCAAAACTGGACCGGCACCAATGGCGTTTTGGAAGTCTATGCCGGCGACAAACTGGTACGCCG
>CAMDHL010000155.1 GCA_945898105.1 Comamonas sp. lk
TACGCGGTCATAAAAACCGGCGGCAAGCAATATCGAGTTGCAGCCGGCGAAAAAATTAAAGTAGAACAGATTGCTGCGGACGTAGGCCAAGAGATTGTGTTCAACGAGGTTTTGGCGGTCGGTAACGGCGCAGAGCTCAAAGTTGGCACACCCTTGGTGTCCGGCGCATCCGTAACGGTGACAGTTTTGTCACACGGCAAGCACGACAAAGTGCGTATTTTCAAAATGCGTCGTCGTAAGCATTACCAAAAACGTCAAGGGCACCGTCAGCAGTTCACCGAACTGCAAATCGGCGCGATTGTCGCTTAAAGGACGCAGGTCATGGCACAGAAAAAAGGCGGCGGCTCTACGCGAAACGGGCGCGATTCCAAGCCCAAAATGCTCGGTGTTAAATCATTTGGCGGTCAACTGATCAGCGCAGGCGCGATCATTGTGCGCCAGCGTGGCACCAAGTTCCACCCCGGCACCAATGTCGGCATCGGCAAAGACCATACGCTATTCGCCTTGGTCGAAGGCCATGTCCAATTTGCGGTCAAAGGCCCATTGAACAAGCACACGGTGAGCATCACAGCTGCGGCTTGATCTGCAGCGTGCTCCCCTCAAAACCCTGCGCCGAAATGCGCGGGGTTTTTCATTTTTACCAGCAGGTATGCCATGAAGTTCGTTGACGAAGCCTATATCGACATCGCCGCAGGCGACGGCGGGGCCGGCTGCGTCTCCTTCCGGCACGAAAAATATAAAGAATTCGGCGGTCCCAACGGTGGTGACGGCGGACGCGGCGGCCATGTGTTTGCCGTGGCTGACTCCAATCTCAATACCCTTGTGGACTTTCGCTTTTCCCGCCGCCACGATGCCAAGCGCGGCCAGCACGGCATGGGCTCCGATATGTTCGGCGCTGCCGGGGACGACATCACCCTGAAAATGCCGGTGGGCACCATCATTACCGACGCCGAGACCGGCGAAGTCTTGTTTGAGCTGCTAGTACCCGGCGAAGTGATCACCATCGCCAAGGGGGGTGATGGCGGCTTTGGTAATTTACGTTTCAAAAGTGCCATTAACCGCGCGCCGCGCCAGAAAACGCCCGGCTGGCCCGGCGAAAAGCGTAACCTCAAACTCGAGCTCAAAGTGCTGGCTGACGTCGGCTTGCTAGGCATGCCCAATGCGGGTAAGTCGACCTTCATCACGGCCATTTCCAATGCGCGCCCGCGTATCGCGGATTACCCGTTTACGACGCTGCACCCCAACCTGGGCGTGGTGCGTGTGGGTCCGGAGCAAAGTTTTGTGGTGGCCGATCTGCCCGGCCTGATCGAAGGTGCCTCCGAAGGCGCGGGCCTTGGACATTTGTTTTTGCGCCATTTGCAGCGTACACGATTGCTGTTGCATATCGTCGATGTCGCTCCTTTTGACGAAGGCGTGGATACCGTTGCCCAGGCCAAGGCGATTGTCAACGAGCTAAAAAAATACGACGAAGACCTTTACAAAAAGCCGCGCTGGCTGGTGCTAAACAAACTGGATATGGTCGACGGGGACGCCCGCGTCGCGCTGGTCAAAGATTTTGTGAAACGCTTCAAGTTCAAGGGTCCCGTGTTTGAGATTTCAGCCTTGACCCGCGAAGGTTGCGAACCCTTGGTCAAAGCCATTTACAAACACGTGCATGCGCAACAGTTGTCCGAGCAACCTTATGTTGAGGAAGATCCGCGCTTTATCGCTGCAGCCCCTGCCGATGTCGAACCGGCGCCCTGAATTTTTCACTTTCCCAAAACCTAAGCCCCTACCGCCAGGCCGATACCGGTAACCCGCATGCCCAGTACCCGCAAAACCCGCATTGTTCAGGACGCCAAGCGCATCGTGGTCAAAGTTGGCTCCAGCCTGGTGACTAACGAAGGCCGCGGCTTAGATGAGGCCGCTATAGGCCAGTGGTGTCGCCAACTCGCCGTCCTTCGCGGCAAAGGAATCGAAGTGGTGATGGTCTCCAGCGGCGCCATTGCCGAGGGTATGAAACGCCTTGGCTGGAGCGCCCGTCCGCAAGCGATCAACGAATTGCAAGCCGCTGCTGCCGTGGGCCAGATGGGCCTGGCGCAGATGTACGAAACCAAGCTGCGCGAAAACTCGCTGGGCAGTGCCCAGGTGCTGCTCACCCACGCCGATCTGGCCGACCGCGAGCGCTACCTTAATGCCCGTTCCACCTTGCTCACGCTGCTCAAGCTGGGCGTAGTACCCGTTATCAATGAAAACGACACGGTGGTGAACGACGAAATCAAGTTCGGCGATAACGACACCTTGGGCGCGCTGGTGGCCAACTTGATTGAAGCCGACGCGCTGGTGATACTGACCGACCAAAAAGGCTTGTTTAGCGCCGACCCGCGCAAAGACCCGCAGGCACGCTTTATCGACGAGGCGCGGGCGGGCGATTTGGCCTTGGAAGAGATGGCTGGTGGTACCGGCAGTAGTTTGGGCCGGGGCGGCATGATTACCAAAATCCTGGCTGCCAAGCGCGCTGCAGGCTCGGGTGCTTCCACCATCATTGCGTGGGGCCGAGAGCCCGACGCTCTGGTGCGTCTGGCACAGGGGGAGGCCATAGGCACGGTGTTAGTGGCTCCAACCCAGAAAACCCAGGCGCGCAAACAGTGGATGGCCGACCATTTGCAATTGCGTGGTGCGGTGATGGTCGATGCCGGGGCGGCGCGCATGGTGCGCAGCCAGGGCAAAAGCCTTTTGCCGGTGGGCATGGTGGGGGTGGAGGGCGATTTTTCGCGCGGCGACGTGATAGCCGTACGCGGTCCCGAAGGCCAGGACATTGCGCGTGGGCTGGCTAACTATTCCAGCGCCGAAGCCCGCTTGCTGTGCGGCAAGCCGTCCGCCGAAATCGAATCGCTGCTCGGCTACGCCGCCGAGCCCGAAATGTTGCACCGGGACAACCTGGTGTTGATGCGCTAAGCAAGGCCTGCCAAACCGCCGGTTTCCCCGTTCGCTTAGCTGTCCTGGTCTTGGTCTTTAGGCGCCTGCTCCGGCGCATTTCCCGGCTCCGCCAAACCCGGTTCCTCTTCCTGACGTCCCGCAGCACTTCTTGCGGGCCCAGTACGGGCGCGGCCGTCAAGGCGCGGTAGGTAGCGCGACAACTCGGTCAGGGCATCGTGGTAAACGCCACGCTTGAAATCGACGACGGCATCTAGCGGTACCCAGTAGTCGTTCCAGCGCCAGGCGTCGAATTCCGGATGGTCGGTAGCGCGCAGGTTCAGATTCCAGTCAAACCCGGTGAGCTGGAGCAGAAACCAGATTTGCTTCTGGCCTTTGTAATGTCCACGCGCATCACGGCGGATATAGCGCTGTGGCACCTCGTAGCGCAACCAGTCACGGGTCCGGGCGACAATTGCAACATGCCCCGGCTGGAGCCCCACTTCCTCGTGCAATTCGCGGTACATGGCTTGCTCCGGGGTTTCGCCCCTGTCAATGCCGCCCTGCGGAAACTGCCACGAATGGGTCCGTATGCGTTTGCCCCAAAAAACCTGATTTTTCTGGTTGAGCAGGATGATGCCGACGTTGGGCCGAAACCCATCCCGGTCAAGCATAATCAAACCCCAAATTTTTAAACTTGAGCCATTATGCACGGCACTTCGCCCGCTGCAAACAGGCCTGCGCCACCACGATTCACGAGACCCTGCATGAAAGCTTCCCAATTCCTGATTTCCACCCTCAAGGAGGCTCCGGCCGACGCCGAAGTGGCCAGCCACCAGCTGATGATGCGGGCGGGGATGATCAAAAAACTCGGCGCTGGCATCTACACCTACATGCCCATGGGCTTGCGTGTCATCCGCAAAGTGGAGGCTATCGTGCGCGAGGAAATGAACCGCGCTGGCGCAGTGGAGATCAGCATGCCGGTAGTGCAGCCGGCAGAGCTCTGGCAGGAAACCGGTCGCTTCGAGAAAATGGGACCGGAGCTTTTGCGCATCAAAGACCGCCACGACCGGGACTACGTGGTGCAGCCGACCAGCGAAGAGGTGGTGACCGACATCGCCCGCCAGGAAATCAAAAGCTACAAGCAACTACCCAAAAACCTGTACCAAATACAGACCAAGTTCCGCGACGAGCGCCGCCCCCGTTTTGGCCTGATGCGTGGGCGAGAGTTCACCATGAAGGACGCCTACAGCTTTGACCGCGACATCGATTCGGCCAAAGCCAGCTACCAAGTCATGGCCCAGGCCTACCGCAAAATTTTTGACCGCTTCGGTCTGCGCTACCGCGCGGTCGCCGCCGATAGCGGCGCCATTGGCGGCGATCTGAGTGAAGAGTTCCAGGTGATCGCCACAACCGGCGAAGACGCCATCGTCTATGCGCCCGGCAGCGACTACGCCGCCAATATGGAGAAAGCCGAAGCCCTGGCGCCGGCCGGTCCGCGCCCGGCATCCGGCCAGACCATGGCCAAGGTCGCCACGCCCGGCAAAAGCACTTGCGCGGACGTGGCCGAATACCTGAAGCTGCCTCTGGCAAGCACCCTGAAGTCCTTGGTCGTAGCCACCGACGAGCGTGACGACAAAGGTGAAGTGGTCAAGTCGGTGGTCTGGCTTTTGCTGATCCGGGGCGACCGCAGCATGAACGAAGTCAAAGTGTCCAAAGTGCCCGGCTTGGCCGATTTCCGCTTTGCCAGCTTGGCAGAGATCGACGCGCATTTCGGTTGCGAGCCCGGCTATCTGGGGCCGGTGGGTCTGAAAAAGCCACTGCATATCGTGGCCGACCGCGAGGTGGCGCTAATGGCCGACTGGGTGTGCGGCGCCAACGAACCGCATTTCCATATCGCCGGCGTGAACTGGGGCCGCGACCTACCCGAGCCTAATGTGGTGGCAGACATACGCAATGTGGTCGAGGGCGATCTGGCGCCTGATGGCAGCGGCACTCTGGCGATTGAGCGTGGCATCGAAATCGGCCATATTTTTTATCTGGGCACCAAGTATTCCAAAGCTATGAATGCCACGTTTTTGGACGTGAACGGTAAGCCGCAATTTATGGAGATGGGCTGCTACGGAATCGGCATCACGCGCCTACCCGCTGCCGCTATTGAGCAAAACCACGATGCGCGCGGCATCATTTGGCCGGACGCGCTGGCGCCTTTTACCGTCGTGATTTGCCCCATCAGCCCGGACCGCTTCGCCGAGGTCAAGGCCGCTGCCGAGGCGCTTTACGCTGAACTACTGGCTGCCGGGGTGGATGTCATCCTGGACGACCGGGGCGAGCGCCCGGGTGCCATGTTTGCGGATTGGGAACTTATCGGTGTGCCACATCGCATCACGTTGGGCGACCGAGGCTTGAAAGAGGGCATGGTCGAATACCAACACCGGCGCGATGCCGCAGCTACCTCTGTTCCAGTGACGGAAGCGGCAGATTGGGTGCGCAGCCGCCTGACCGTCTAATCGGACTCGGCTAAATAGTCCGCCTGCGCATGCAGCGCCCTAGTTTTTTCAGCCGCCGCAAGGCCTTGGCGCACATCCTTCGCGCCTGGCCTGCGGGTTTGGCTTTACCCCTGCTGTTTCCACCATCGGCGTATGCGGGCAGACAGGTGGAAGAGCCGCTAATCGACTCGGTGCGCTCGGCGCTGAGTTCGGCCATTCACCAAAGTGCCCCGCCGGTTCCCACATTTGCGCAGGACAGC
>CAMDHL010000156.1 GCA_945898105.1 Comamonas sp. lk
TCCAAATACACACTTACGTCCTGCATACCGAGGTTCACCGCGGCCACGCTGGTAACCCCCAGACTCGAATTGACGTTAATTTGCCGTGCAATACCTACGCTTGCGTTGTTGAGCAATACGGTTTGCAGTGCTGGCGGTCCCGCGACAGCAGTTGCATCTTTGTTACCGGTGGTGGCTGCCGGGCTTATGTCATAGGCGACCCTGGCATTGGTGCCGCTGGGATTTTCTGCTCCTTCGACTACCCTGAACTGAGCGCCTGCGGCGATCATCAGTGGGTCATCGAAAGCGACCTGCATAGCTCCAGCGAGGTTAGGAGTTTTTGGGTCAAAAGTAAAGAGTGCCTTTCCGGCGTTGCCGTAACCGTCAACGCCCTCCTGGTGGATGGTGTTTACTTCATTGGCAAAGGTTTGCGCAAGGCCGTCCAAGGCTGTTCTCGAGCCTCCCAGCACTTGCGATCTAAAGGCCAAGATGCCTGAAAGTGAGCCACTAGTTATCCTGCTTAGCGTGCTGGGGTTCCCGTAAGGGTCCAGGATCAGTGCCACCTTTTCTGAAGAGGCAGAATCGTAATTCGCCTCGATCATATAAGACCTTTGATTGTTAACCAATATGTCTGAATTGATGGTTGGTCCTGCACTGACCATGACGATACCGCTAGTTTCAAACCGGGTGTTGATACGCGCAAATACGGATAACTGCTTCAGCAATAAGTCCCGCTGGTCAAGTAAATCTGGTGGTTGTGCAGATTCCGTTTTTTGCTTAGCCAATTGGATATTCACCTTGGCAATTTGATCTGTCAGTGTGTTGATTTGTTGGATCGAGCTATCTAGGTCCTGCTGCGTTTGCTCTTGCACCAAATCGAGTTGTGACGAAAGCTGACCAAAGCGGTCTGCTACACCCTGAGATTCACGGATAAAGCTGCTGCGCATAACGGTGGACGCCGGGTCCCCAGAAAGATTGCGCGCAGATGCGAAAAATGCATCAAAGGCCGTATTCAAGCCCATGGTGGAGCTACCCAGCACATCCACCACCCGGTTCGCATAGTTCACCATCGGGCCTTGGGCCTCCAGGTCGCTGGTAGTGTTGCGCAAGTTGGATTCGACAAAAGCGTCGTATTGACGCTTTATTCGGTCTAAGCCGACGCCGGAGCCTAGAAAGGCGGCGCCATACTTGGTAACCGGTAATGCAGACAGGGATACGTCTTGGCGCGAATAGCCATCCGTCGATACATTGGCAATATTGTTACTGACGGTGGTCAGCGCCTGCTGGTATACCGAAACGGCGTTTCCGGCAATGCCGGTCATATCCGTCATGGCTTGGCTCCGTCAGAGGTTGCGCTGTCCTGTACGCGCAGGCCGCTTGGCGATGCTGCCGAATTGCCCGTCAGTGCCATGGCGCCTTGTAGCTTGGGCAGTGGTGTCAGGGCAGGTTTCATCACTTCCAAAGGCATTGCAGGTGCGGGTGCTGGTTGCAACGGTATGGGCTTAGGCTTTCGCGCCTCCAGCATTTGTGCTGTGCTGGGTTGTCCGTTGGCGTCGGGCATGTGCTTGACCAGCATGTCGGCAAGCCCCAATGAATTGCGCTTGGACATCGCGATGGAGACTTCTTTATCAAACATGCCCTGGAAAGTCTCTTCTGCCTGTGACTCGTTCATGCCGCTTTTGGGTATAGCGTCGCGCATGGACTTCATCATCATCTGCAAAAACATGGCTTCAAACTGCTGCGCCGTCTCGCGCGTCGCTGCTTTGGCGTCGGTCCGCGCCTGACCCTTGAGCTTGCCCAAACCACCAAAGTCCAGGTAAGACCCGGTCATGGCGGCTGCAGAGGGGGGGAGGGCGTTCGAAAGCGGGTCCATGGCGAAAGGCTCGGGTTTAAATAACCAATAATTCGGCGCGCAGGCTGCCCGAACTTTTGAGGGCCTCCAAAATCGCGATCAAAGCGGAGGGCGTAGCGCCTACTTGGTTGACCGCATCCACGATCTGACGTAAGTCAACTCCGGGCTGGAACAGGAACATGGGCTTGTTAGGCTCGCCCACTTTGATCTCGGCGTTTTGCACGTCCTTGGTGGTGCCACCTGAAAATGCGCCGGGCTGGGAAACTTCATTGGTCATAGACACCGAAACGGTGATCGTTCCGTGGGTAACTGCTGCTGCGGTCACTTTGACGTTGCGGCTGATCACCACAGTGCCAGTGCGCGCATTGACTACGACGCGCGCTGGAGGCTCGCCCGGCTGCACGTCGATATTCTCGATCATGCTCATGAAAGACACCCGTTGGCTTATATCCATGGGCGCCCGCACCACGATGGAAACGCCGTCCAAGGCATTGGCCACATCGGCGCCAAACTTGGTGTTGATCGCCTGCATGATGCTGTTGGCCGTGGTGAAGTCACTTTCGCGTAAGTTCAGCAGCACGTTGTCCGATTTGTCAAAGGAGTTGGGCACCGCGCGCTCTACCGTAGCGCCTCCAGGAATACGCGCCGAGGTGGTCACCCCCACCGATACTTTGGAGCCTGCCCCGCCCGCGTCAATACCGGTCGAGGTAAGCGCGCCTTGCGCAAGTGCATAAATTTGCCCGTCCACGCCACGCAGGCTGGTCAGCAAAAGGTTACCGCCGCGCAGGCTGCTGGCAGCTCCAATCGCGGAAACGTTAATGTCGATGCGCTGGCCTGGTTTGGACATACCGGGCAAGTCTGCAGTGATCATGACCGCCGCTACATTGGCCAACTCATCGCTGCCACTGGCAATGGCGTTGGTGAACTTATCTATGTCATTGTCCTGATTCAGGCCCATGCGGTTGAGCAAGGTCTTCATGCTCTGGCTGGTAAAAGTGGCTTTTTTGTCACCTGTACCCTGCAGGCCTACCACCAAGCCGTAGCCAATCAACTGGTTGCCGCGCATCGCGGCCATGCTGGTCAGGTCTTTGATACGGTCGGCCTGCGCCGTGGAAACGCAAAGCGCCCAAATGGCAGCGAGGCAGAGGAATCGGAGTAGGTGTTTCATGGTGCTTCCTGCGTGGGTATGCCGACCTTAGAAAGGCATGAATTTGAGGATGGCGCTGGTGCCCCAACCGGCGCGGCTGGCAGCGGACTCGTCACCGATACCGCGGTAGCTGATTTGGGCATTGGCCAGGCGGCGTGAAAGCACGGTGTTATTGGGCGCAATATCCTCCGGGCGCACGATGCCCGAGACTTGGATCAGCTCGCTACCCTCCGAAAGTGCCACTTGTTTTTCGCCCCGCAACACCAGATTGCCATTGGGCATGATTTCGACGACCGAAACCGTTACCGAGCCTGTTAAAGACTGTTCTTGGTTTGCCTGGCCGGAACCATCCTGGTTCACAGAGCTGCCCAATTCGGGGCCCAATTCACCGAAGATATTGAGTAGGCCTTTCGAGCTAACTTTGGCACCCGCAGTCTTCTTTAAGGTGGCGTTTTGCGAGCGATTGGCGCTCGTGTTCTCGGCCAGCAACACGGATACCAGATCGCCCACCACATAGCTGCGCCCCACGCCGAAAAAGGCCTCGCTGCGCTGGCTATTGAAGATGGCACCTGTAGCCTCCTTAGCTTGCGCGTCGGCCACCGGATAGACGGGTTTGAAACCATCGGAATGCGTCATCGGCTGCGGCGGTATCACCGAGCAGGCGCCCAGGCTAGCCACCAGCAGTACCAGGGCCAGGCGCCGGATCAATGTGGGGGTGGACATCGCAGTTCTCCGAAAATGAATAGGGTGGCAGGATATAAAAACTTCGCCTTGCCTGTCGTGTTTCCGGACAACCGGCAAGATATTGCCATGATTCGCAATAAATATGCCAGTGCAAATGTCGCTTTGGTTGCCATTGCCCATGCAAAACGGCCTCTGCGTGCAGAGGCCGTCGGGGCTTTGAGGGCTGCTAGGGGATTACATGTTTTGGTTGATGTACTTGAGCATGCCGTCCACCGCAGAAATCGCCTTGGAGTTGATTTCATAAGCGCGCTGGGTTTCGATCATATTGACCATTTCCTCCACCACGTTGACGTTGGAGGCTTCCAAAGTGCCTTGCATCAGGTTACCGGCGCCGCCCGTACCCGGTGCCCCTACCGTAGGTGCACCGCTTGCAGGCGTCTGTTTCATCAGGTTCTGACCGACGGGTGTCAAACCGGCCGGGTTCAGAAAACGTGCAATTTGAATTTGCCCCAACACGGCTTGTCCGCCAGTATTGAGCTCGACAGAGACAGTTCCATCGCGGCCAATGGTGATGGTCTGTGCATTAGGGGGAATCGTCAGGGCAGGCGACAGCAGTGAACCGCTGGAGGTCACCAGTTGCCCGGTGGCCGATACCTTGAATCCACCGTCACGCGTGTAGGCGATGCTGCCGTCGGGTTGTGTCACCTGAAAGTGTCCTTCACCCGAAATCGCTAAGTCCAGCGGATTCTGGCTGTTGACCATATTACCCTGCACATTGAGCTTTTCGGTGGCGACGATACGCACGCCGGTACCCAACATCAGGCCGGTAGGGGCCTGGGTATCGGTACTGGTCTGGCCGCCAGCCTGGCGGATGTTTTGGTATAGCAAGTCTTCGAAGACCGCACGGTCGCGCTTGAAGCCGGTGGTGTTGACGTTGGCCAAGTTGTTCGAGATCACGTTCATACGTGTCTGCTGGGCGTCTAGGCCGGTTTTGGCCACCCACATTGATGCGTCCATGATGCGCTCCTTGGAAAATTAAATGACTATTTGCTAACAAGCAATGTTTAGGCCAGATAAAACCGTCAACTGGCCTTCATCATGGTCGCGCCCGACTCATCGCAGGTTTTACTTTCCTTGATCATGTTCACTTGCTGCTCAAACGAGCGCGCTTGGTCCATCATCTTGACCATCACACTGATGGCGTTGACATTGCTGCCTTCCAAAGCGCCCGACGTCAGTCCGGGGGTGATGGGTCCGGGGGTGATGTCCTGGCCCCTAGGGGCACCTGCCACTGCAAATAATCCGTCTTCCCGGCGTTGCAAAGGCGTTGTACTGGAGTCGCGCAAAAGTAGGTTGGCAATTAATACCGGTTGTACCGTGCCGGCTTGCGCTGGATCGATGCCGTAGACCGAGCCATCTGAGTTAATCGTGACCTTGACGCCTAGCGGCACGGTCAAGGCACCGCCGCTTTGGGAGCGTACCGCATTACCGTTGCCGGTTTCCAGAACACCAGCAGCATTAACCCGTAAGTCGCCACGCCGGGTAAAGGCCAATGTGCCATCCGGGGCGGTGACGCCCATCACGGTATGGGCGCTTAAAGATATGTCCAGGTCATTACCTGTCACTATGACAGGCCCAGCCTTCATGCTGATGAAATCCTCGGTGAAGGATTGCGGCTGAAAGCGTGTTTTCAAACCTGGACCGTCCACCTCAATCGCCCGCACCGATGACTCAAAACTGCGCTTAAAGCCCACGGTTGTGACGTTCGCCATTTCGTTGGTCGACATCTGACGCGCCACGCGCTGCTCATTGATGGCGGCCACCGCGTTAAAGGCTAAACGATCCATGGTTCAGGCTCCTTACGATATCAATGACCTAGGGCTTAGGAACGCAGATTAATAATCGCCGACGTCATCGTCGAGCTGGTCTCAATCGCTTT
>CAMDHL010000157.1 GCA_945898105.1 Comamonas sp. lk
ACCATGATGGCGTCGCCGCTTTGGACGGTGGCAATCGCGTTACCGGCGTAAATCGGGCGCTCGAAGGTGTTGGGGCTTTCGACCTTGGTGATGTCGGAAATTTGCGCCACGTCCAGCTTGGCGGCCACGCGCGGGGCGATGTTCTTGCCCACTGCCGTTGCAGGAAAAAGAATGTGGCTGTAGGCACCGGCCATGGAGACCACCTGGGCCGTCACGTTTTCGGCCAGACCATTGGCAAATGCAGCGCTGTCAGCGTGAATGACCTTTGCGACACCGGCGACAGCAGCGGCAGCAGCCGCAGCAGCGCCTGCGTTGTGTCCGGCGACCAACACATGCACATCGCCACCGCATTGCATAGCGGCGGTAATCGTATTGAGGGTGGAGGGCTTGATGCCCGCGTTATCGTGTTCAGCAACGACGAGAGAAGTCATGGTGGATCCTGGTGACAAAGAGGTTGAATCAGGTAGGCGACGACAGTCTTAGATGACCTTGGCGTCATTGCGCAGCTTCTCGACCAGAGTGGCAACGTCCGCCACTTTGATACCGGCGCTACGCGCTGCGGGCTCTACTACTTTGAGGGTCTTGATACGCGGCGTTACGTCCACGCCCAAGTCGGCCGGGCTGAAGGTGTCCAGCTGCTTTTTCTTGGCCTTCATGATGTTGGGCAACGTCACATAGCGCGGTTCGTTCAGGCGCAAGTCGGTGGTGATGATGGCCGGGAGCGACAGAGTCAGGGTCTCGGAGCCACCATCGACTTCACGGGTCACCGTGGCCTTGCCGTCTGCGACTTCCACTTTGCTCGCAAAAGTCGCTTGCGGGCGGTCGCACAGAGCGGCGAGCATCTGGCCGGTTTGATTGCAATCATCATCAATTGCTTGCTTGCCCAATATCACCAGGCCCGGTTGCTCTTTGTCCATCAAGGCTTTGAGGATTTTGGCAACGGCCAGCGGTTGCAGTTCTTCGGCGGTTTCCACCAAGATGGCGCGGTCGGCGCCAATGGCCATGGCGGTACGCAGGGTTTCGGTGCATTGGCTGACGCCGCACGATACGGCGATCACTTCAGTAGCCACGCCTTTTTCCTTTAGCCGAACCGCCTCTTCGATGGCAATTTCGTCGAAAGGATTCATGCTCATTTTGACGTTGGCGATATCCACGCCGCTGCCGTCAGATTTAACGCGGACTTTGACGTTGTAGTCCACCACGCGCTTGACCGGAACCAACACTTTCATACACACCACTCCAGAGGTAAATAAATGAACAGCTTGCTATGGCTTGCATCCAAGCTGCGGGGCAACCCAAGATTCTATGCGCCGCCCCTATTCGCAATGCTTACAGGCGGGTTGAAAAGGCCTGCATCGAAAAAAAGAACGACCGTGCTTTTTTATTATAGTGGTCGCATGAAATATGTCTGTGGCGTTTACCCACAGCAGTGGGGACCATTGCGCCAATGCGCTGGTAATGGTCGCAAAAATAGAGTGCCGCAGAGTGTGAAGGGCCAAGCAGGCTCACACGGGATGCCCTATCGCCATCAGCAACCGCAGCGACCAAGGCGGGACCTTGCGCTGCCTCTGGCTATGGGGGCCGCGCTTTGCCAAACTGCAAAACACCATCTTCCAAAGCACTCCAGCGCAGTGCCAGCAGGTCGCGCACGTAGTTTTGGTACAAGCGCCAAGGCTTTTTACTGCCCTGTTTGGGAAAGCGGTCTATGGCGCGCTGGAAATAGCCGGAGCTGAAGTCGACCCAGGGCTCGGCTTGCACCGTGGCGTCCTTGAGTTGTGGCATCACGCTCTCAACGCCTTGGCGGCGCATATGGCGCAAGAGGCGCACCACATACTGCCCGGTCAAATCGCTTTTGAGCGTCCAGGAAGCATTGGTGTATCCGAAAACGTAAGCAAAATTGGGCACGCCATTGAGCATCATGCCTTTGTAGCTCAAACAATCAGACACCTTCAGAGGTGCGCCATCGACGGCAATCTGCATGCCGCCAAAGCCAAGCAAGTCGAGTCCGGTAGCGGTGACGATGACATCGGCGCGCAGAAATTCGCCGCTGTGCAGGCGTAGGCCCTGGGGTTCAATCATTTCAATCGTATCGGTCACCATGCGCGCCCGGCCCCCACTGATGGCGGCAAATAAATCCGCATCGGGTACGAGGCAAATACGCTGATCCCAAGGCTTGTAAGTCGGGGTGAAATGCGGGTTCACCGGATAGCCTGCGGGCAGTGCCTGCGCCGCACCTTCCAGGATGCGGGCCTTGGCCAACTCCGGATTGCGCCGCGCGAGAGTGAAATAAAACAAACCTGCCAGCACATTTTTCCAGCGGGTCAGCGCATAAGCCAATTTAGATGGCAGCACGCGGCGCAGCGCATCGCCAATCGCATCGCGGCTGGGACGGGCCACCACATAGGTGGGCGTGCGCTGTAACAAGGTCACCTGCGCCGCGCGCTTGGCCATTTCGGGCACCAGGGTCATGGCGGTAGCGCCACTCCCAATTACCACCACTTGCTGGTCGCCGTAGTCCAGGTCCTGCGGCCAATGTTGGGGGTGCACCACCTTGCCACTGAAACTGTCCATGCCGGGGAAGATCGGCGTGTAGCCATGCTCGTAGTTGTAATAGCCACTGCACATTAGCAAAAAGCGACATTGGACTTGGAACTCGGTGTCGTCGGCCAGCCGCTTGACAACGACACGCCAGCGCGCTGCGGCGCTATCCCAATTAGCAGATACCACCTTATGCCCGAAACGGATCAGCGGCAGCACGCCAAACTCTTGCGCAGTCTCTTGCACATAACGCAAGATGGATGGCCCATCGGCAATCGCCTTGGCGCCGGTCCAGGGTTTGAAGGAATAGCCCAGAGTGTGCATATCCGAATCGGAGCGTATACCGGGGTAGCGGAACAAATCCCAAGTGCCACCCAAACGCTCGCGCGCTTCCAAAATTAAAACCGATTGCTGCGGCAGGCCTTGGCGCAAATGCACCGCACTGCCTATGCCCGATAGGCCAGCTCCGACGATCAAGGTATCAACCTGCTCGATATTCATGCCGCAAACACCCGCGAGAAACGGCCCATGGAAGACCAGTACACATCGCCGTTCCAGCCGACACTAGGAAATACGACACCCTGGGTAATGCCACCGACGCGCACCCTGCCCTGTTCTGCGCCGGTTTCGATATCCAGCAAAACCACTTCCTCGCCCCAGCGCCGGTAGTCATTGATCAACACTTGCCCACGTTCAGGAAACAAGACCATGTGGCTGGCCGCGCCAAATTCAGTCTTGTGCCACAGGGGCTGCACATCATGGGTCGCATCACCAAAACGCCAGGCGCGCAAAACTCGGTTCGCCGAGTCATAGCCCAGCACGATGCGCCGCTGCACGTCAACCAAGGGCGGGTTAGTAATGCTGCCACCGGGCAGGCCGCTGACCTCCCAGGCCGCGTGCTGGCTGCAATCGGTCAGCGACACGCGCAGCAAGCGGTTAGGCGTTCGGCTGACGCCCGCGCCTTGCATGTTGATTCGGTAGCGGTGGTGGCCGTTGTCCATAAACCAGGCACTTTGCCCGTCAATCACTACATCCCAGCCGTAGGTTTGCGCGCTCTGGCCGATGTAGTCCCATTGCCAATGCGGGTCCAGCTTCAGAGTCTGCGCCTGATCATCCCAATGCAGCCGGAAAATAGAATGCACACCCACGACATAGACGGTATTGCCCAAAGCACTTAAGCGCGCAATAGATGGTTCAGGGCAAAGCACATCTGCACACACCGATTGCATGCCCTCGGGGTCCAGCACCGTCAGTTGCGCAGCCTGCCGGTCAGACAAATTTTTGGTGACGATCAGGCCGTTATCCAAAACCACAAAAGAGTTGTAGGGCTGGTTCACCGGCAGCATGCGACTTTGCTTTAGTGCGCAGTGCCGGTCCAGCCTGTGCGCGTAGCGGCCGTAGACCACATACAAATCGCCATTGCGGTGCACCGCCATGCCGCCGGGCCACATGGGGCCGCCGGGCAAGCGACCCGAACGCTCCAGTGTCGTGAGCGTGATGGGGTCGATACGTTCTACGCAAGACGTCGTCGACAAACCGAAGTTGGCGCGTAAAGCCGAGTGGGTTAGCAAATACACCTCGCCCGGGTCACCCAGCACGGTCATGGTCGAAAGCGTGGTGTTACGGCTGGTGCTGCACAAACGCTGGCCCCGCAACAACCGCAAGCCGCTTGCCGGGCTTGCAGCTTGTAAGCGCGCCGGGCCCGCGTCCTCGGCGGGCCAGGGGCTGGCGTAATAGCCAGCACTCATAGACGGCGCTTACGTCTGCGCAGCAGAAGCCACAAAGGCAGCAGCACCAGCGCGGCCAGAATCAAGGCCATCGTCTTGCCATGCACAGGCAACCAGTAACGCCAAAAACCATTGATCATGACTTGCTTTTGCGGGCTGTAGTCCGGTGGCATGTCCAACACTTGGTTGGCCTTAGCCCAGACTGCAAAGTCTTCTTGCATAGCCGCAAATTCTTGGGGCATTTGCGTGCTCAGGTCTTGCGTTTCGCCCGGGTCTTTGCTCAGGTCATATAAATGCCAAAGGCCATCGCCCAGCGGTGGCATATTGCGCAGCAATTTCAAGTTGCCCTTGAACAAAGCGGAGTTGCCAGAAAGCTCATAGCCCAGGGTTTGCTCCGGCTTGCGCACGGTCGTCGCAGTACCTTGCAAAAGCGGCAGCAAACTCATGCCGGTCAGCGCCTCCACTTGGGTTCCTTTGTATTGGCCGGTGTGCCGCGGCACTTGCGCAATATCCAGCAGCGTGGGGGTAATGTCCGTGACGTGAGTTAAAGCATTTTCAATTTGATTAGCACGGCGCACTGAAGGGCCTGCCATCAGCATAGGAGCACGAATACCGCCCTCGCCAGACCAAAATTTATAGGTGTACAGCGGCGTAGCCGAGGCACTAGCCCAGCCGGGGCCGGGTATGCCATAGGTGCCTTTTGCGCCCAAGGTATCGGTGTCCTGCTTGTAGTTAAAGACCAGCCAGGGCTGGGCTTCGTGGTAGTCCGATCCCTCAGGGCCGTTATCCGACAAAAACAAAAACACAGTGTTGTCGTAATGACCGGTTTTCTTCAGATGGTCCACCAAACGCCCGACATGCATATCCATGGCCTCGGCCATCGCGGCGTACACCTCCATCTGACGCTCCATGTGCAAGCGCTCTTTTTCGGGCAATGCTTTCCAGTCAGCCGTGGTGGTCATAGTCGTCATACGCGTGCCAGGCGGCACCAGACCTAATTCAATTTGTTTTGTAAGGCGACGCTCGCGAAGGGCAGTCCAACCCTCACGGTAACGGCCTTTGTATTTGGCTATCAATTCTTTAGGCGCTTGCACCGGCACGTGGTTGGCCTGGAAACCGATATAAGCCAAGAAGGGTTGGTCTTTGCGCGCATCCGCGTCCATGTACTCGATGGTGCGATCGACAAAATACTGCGAGGAATAAAACTCGGCCGGCATTTTGGCCCGCTGCCCGTCTTCAAACCAATAGACCTCGGGCAAGTGGGGAAGGTATTGCTTGTTGGGCTCCCAGTTGTCCGAGCCGGTGTCGCCCTGGACAATGGATTTATCAAATCC
>CAMDHL010000158.1 GCA_945898105.1 Comamonas sp. lk
TCAATACTCAGTGTGACGCTGATGTTTTGCAGGACTTCGGGATTAATCTGGTTTTCCGCGTCTTTGCTGGCGGTGCTTTCGTCGGTCAGGGCTTCGGTCATGGAATGGTTCCTCACACTTTAGGATTTGCCTGGGACAACGGCACGTTCAATCTGAACCGCCACTTGGGCGCCCAGCGTACCCACGTTGACGTCAAAGGCGGGTATTTCGTTCGCTTCAAGTACCGCGTGGTCAGGCTTCTTGAAATACAAAATATCGCCCGCTTGCATGGACTCGACTACGCGCAAGGTGGAGTTGATATAACCCAACACCACGCGTGCTTCCATACAGGCACCGCCGACGGCTTCTTCGCGTTCGCCGCGCCACTGGCGGTCCGAGTCTTCATTGCCGTCGCCCGATTGCACCCGGCTGCGCAACAGTTCACGCACGGGCTTAAGCGAGGTATAGGGATGCACGATATCAAAGAATCCCACGTTTTGGGTCGCGGTTTCGGTTTCGAATCGGCTCAGAATTACCAAGTCGTTTTCGTCGGCGATCTGCGCGAATTGGGGGTTGATTTCGGAGCTTACAAACTCGAAGTCCACCGGCATCAAGGGGCTCCAGGCCTCCTTGAGGTTGCGAAAGGTGACATCCAAGATCATGTTGATGATGCGGGTCTCCATTGGCGTGAAAAGGCGGCCAGGCGATAGTTGTCCGAGGGTGCCTTTGCCGAATCCGCCAAAAAAACTGTCTAGCGAACTGAACACGATGGTTGGGTCCATCACCATCAGGGTGAAGCCGCGCAAGGGGTTCATACGTATCACGTTAACCGACAGGGGTGCGCGCAAGTCTTTGACGTAGTCGCCAAACTTCACAATTTGCACTTTGGTCGGGTTGATGCGTGGGCTGGTACGCAACACATCCATCAGCTGGGGGCGAAACAAGCGTATGAAGCGCTCGTTGATCATGTCGATCGATCCGACATTGACGCCCAGACTGCTGTCTTCACTGGCTAGGTCATGCTTTTTGACGCGCGCCGCAGTATTAAAGCCGGTATCCACCGCAATCGAACCGTCATTGACCCCTTCGGCCAATGCAGAGAGTTCGTCAGCGGAAAGTAGGTTATCGGCCATAGTGCAAAACGCTTTGTCGGTGGAGCCGGTGTTTTACTGAACGATAAAGTTGGTGAAATTCACCTCTTCGACGCCACCGAAGTCCTCGTATTTTTCCAACATCGTATTCATCACGTCTGCAACCTTCTTGGCTAAGTCGCGCCGGAAGTCCGGCTTGCTCAGATCGGCTTCTGTAGTCATCCGCATGGAATCCATGATGGCTGAACGCAGTGCAAATTCGTGTTTCTTAATGTTCTCCACCACGCGCTCATCGTAGCGGGTCATGATTGCAATTTGCACTGACATGACTTTTTTCGAGCCACTCAGGTTCACCAGGAATTCGCGTTCGAGTTGGAAATAGGTGTACTCAAAGCGCGGGCTATCAGGAGATTTTTTGTTCAGCTTGGGCGGTCCACCAGCATCTTTGCCGTCACCTTTTTTGTCGCCACCGCCATGCGCATCCGCAGGTGCGCCATGGGCATCTGCTTTCTTATCTCCGTGGCCATCGCCAGCAGGGGCACCATGGCCATCAGCGCCTTTTTCACCGTGGCCATCGCCGCCTTCGCCTTCAAGCATTGCGTCGGGATTAGGGGGAGGCGCAAAAAATCCGGTTTGTTTGGCGAGCAAAAGCGTGCCGACCACCGTACCGGATATCAGCACAATAATGCCCACCGCCACACCAATAATCAGCCCTATTGGCTTTTTGGGCTTGGCTTCGACTTCCGCTTCCGGTTCTGCTGCTGCGTCTGCCATAAGGTACCTCTCAATCTGGGTTCTTCAAACTCATTCGTCCCGGGGAGGGTCTAGGCCAGTACATTGAGCCCGTCGCCCTGGTCAACCGGCGCTCTGGTCGCCACAGTGGCAACTGTAGCGGCAACAGATTTCTTGCTGCTGGCGCTTTGCTCATCCTTGGACTTTTGTCCGGGTGTCGAATTACCGCCGGATTGACGGCCTGAATCCCCATTCACAATGACTGAAGCAACTGTCGTGCCAGATTGTGTCAGCGTGTCGCGTAAGCGGGCGCTGCCTTGCGCCATCAATTCCCGGGTCACCGCATTGTCAGCACTGAAGGTCGCATCCAGGCCGGATTTATGCATATTGAGTTCAACTTCAATGCGCCCCAGGGCGGATGGTTGCATGCGCAGTTGCATTTTCCATTGGCCGCGTTCAATCTGGGCCATCAGGCGCCGGGCCATGGCTTCTCCCATTTGATCGGCGATCTGTTGGTATTGGGCGGCGCGTTGTTCTGCCAGGGCTTGGGGTGTGGCGGCTTCCGCCTTGGCTGCTGCGGGTGCAGCTGCTGGCCCATTTGCTTGGGCGGTACCGGGTCCCATGGGTAGCTCGGGTTCGGCGTCCGACCTCTGATTTTTGCTGGCTTGCAGGGCTTCTAGGGCTAAACCGCTCGGTACTTCAATGCGGAGGTTTTCCCATAAGCTGTGGGTTTGCCCCTGTGCCGCTCCCTGTGCCGGTCCTGGTGGCGGGGCCAGCATTGCAGCTGCGTTTTGCGCCGGATTGCTGATCTGCAAAAGCTTGCTGTCGTGTAAGCCAGCCAAAAGTGCGCCTTGCGTCATAGCCGTTGCTTTGGGCGAGTTGCTGGCTGCTGGCACTGGCACTGGCACTGGCACTGGTGCTGGTGCTGGTGCAGTTGCAGTTGCCGTTGCCGTTGCAGTTGCCGTTGCCGTTGCCGTTGCTTGCGCATTAAGCGCAGGGACTCCGAAGGTGCCCATCTTCGCTGCCTGGGCCTGAACCTTTGCCAATAGCGCGTTACGCGCTTCGTCGGCTGAAGGCGGCAGTTGGCCGTTGGCCTGCATTTGGGCGATCAGTTTGGCCTGTGCATCGCTGAGCACCGGAGCCGAGCTCTGCGCCAGGCCGCTCAATGTGTCCGACACTTTTTGACCCGCCAGCAACGCGGACCAATCGATGGGCTTTTCGGTGCCGGCTATCAGGGCCAAGCGCTTGGTAATCGCCTGGTCCGGCGGAACCAGGCGCAATTCCAATGCAGCCTGCGCCTCGTCGCCTGCGTCTGCAGTTTGCGTAGTTGCTTGGGTTTCTGCGGCAGACAAAGCATTTGTTTGAGGGTTCACCTCAGTCTGCCCAAGTTGGGTCAGACTTTCGGCGCGAAGCGTACTCAGGGCCAGCGCTGCTGGCGGGATGCCGCCGTTTTGTATCGACAAATAGCGGATGCTGACGGCTTGATCTGGGTCGATCACGGGATCTTCGCCTATCACGTCGTTCGATGGCGATGCCTGCGGCACCATGCCCAATCCGGCTTGTACGGCCGCAGCCAGGACCAGATCAGCTTCACTTTGGAAGGCAATTTGGGTTTTTGCTGGCCCCTTATCGACTGGGGCGGGTGCCTGAATCTTTACCATGCCAAGTAAGGCGCGCTCTGCCAGAAACGCTTCCAGAGGGCTTGCACCGCTAATACTAATCTTCTTGTCAGCAAGGGCCGTTTTGGTTTCGTTTCTGTCGTTTAGGGCCTTGCCCGAGGCTGCATTAAGAATTTGTGTTTCAGCAGAGGCCGCATCGAGGATTTGTGTGTCAGCAGAGGCAGCATTAAGAATTTGTGTGTTGGTCGCAATGTTTCCAAGTTTGAGCCCATCCTCTACAGCCAGCGTACGCATTTCTGCGTCTTTTTGCCCTGCCATCGCACTATTGGACTCTGCCGAAGCCGCTGTGCTAAGCGTGTTTACACCAGTAGTGGTCACGAGGGCCTGAAGGCTAATTCCGCTATTGGCCAGGCTGGCCTGAAGGCTTGCGCCGTTATTGGCCTCGCTGGACTGCAGGCTTATGCCGGTTTGGCTAGTTGCCCCTGCGGTTAGTGCTTGCACGGCGGCCTGGGCCAGCGCGGCGGCTTGGGCGGCGCTATCTTGGCCCAGCGCGGATGTGAGGCCGGCCCCATTAATTCCTACCGTTATGCCTAGCTCGCCCGGCGTGGGTACCGCAACCAACGACGCTGCACTGCCGAACAAAGCCTGTACGGCGCTCTCGCCGAGCCCCTGGGCGCGGGCAAATTGAGCCAGACTGGCTATGTCCGGCAGGGGCGCGTCGGTGGTGATGACATTGAGTTTGTTACCTAGCCTCAGCACTTGCAAGTCGTCCGCCGCAGCCGGAGGCGTGGCAAGGGCTTGCCGTTCCAGCTTCAGCATCTGCCCGTTCAAAACCCCGGCAAATGCCGCCCCGGAGTGGCTGCCATCGTGGCCTGCGGGCGTGGCCAATGCCTCGTTTCCTCTCGGAGACTGGGCCGGCGTAGTCAAAAAGTTCATTGCTGGTTGCATGGGTGTTTCCATCTTTAAGCAGGCCACTGAATGTGGCAATGCCATGTGTAACGCAAGAAACGTGACTGGTAAGGGTTTGCCGCAGTTGATCGTTCTGTGCTCGCACCCCCAGCCAGTGGCATAAAGATTGCTTACACCCAACTCAAACCCTTTAGCCCAAGCCTGCCCCCGCCCCTTGAACTGCACGACCACTACCTAATACTGACTATGAGCACGCTGACCCTGTCGACAATTCGACAAAATTTGTCCAAGTTCAACTTCAATGACCTGAGCATTCCGGGATTGGTGTTGCTAATTATGGGCATGCTGGTCATTCCGCTGCACCCTATGGTGCTGGACGTGTTGTTCACCTTCAATATCGCGGCTGCGCTATTGATCATCATGATTGCGATCAAGGTGCGAAAGCCCCTTGAGTTCTCGTCGTTCCCCTCGGTATTGCTATTTGCCACCATGTTGCGCTTGGCGCTGAACGTGGCCTCGACCCGGGTGATTCTGGTTAACGGCCACGAAGGGCATGATGCGGCCGGCAAGGTGATAGCTGCATTTGGCGAGTTTGTCATCGGCGGCAATTACGTCGTGGGCTTCATCATTTTTATCATCTTGATGATCGTGAACTTCTTTGTGGTGACCAAGGGTGCAGGACGTGTCTCTGAGGTCAATGCCCGCTTTACCCTAGACGCCATGCCCGGTAAGCAAATGGCGATCGATGCCGACCTCAACGCCGGCGTGATCGATCAAGAAACTGCCCGCGTGCGGCGCGCCGAATTGGGTCAGGAGTCGGACTTCTTCGGCTCCATGGACGGTGCTTCCAAGTTTGTCAGCGGCGACGCTGTAGCCGCTCTCTTGATCTTGATCATCAATCTGGTGGGC
This sequence comes from Comamonas sp. lk, assembly GCA_945898105.1. Taxonomy (GTDB): domain Bacteria; phylum Pseudomonadota; class Gammaproteobacteria; order Burkholderiales; family Burkholderiaceae_C; genus Allorhodoferax. Next base: position 5,240 of record CAMDHL010000158.1, read on the forward strand.
GGCCTGGCCATTGGTATTGGCCAGCACGGTTTGTCCTTAAGCGAGGCGGGGAAAATTTACTCCCTGCTGACGATTGGCGACGGCCTGGTAGCCCAGATTCCTGCGCTATTGCTGTCTTTGGCAACTGCCATCGTGGTGACGCGTGTGACGACCACGGAGTCCATGACCGAGCAGGCCTCTAGCCAGCTTGGTAACCCCACGGCTTTGTTTGTTACCTCAATCATCATGGCCGTCTTGGGCATGGTGCCCGGCATGCCACATCTGGTGTTCATCTTTTTGTCAGCGCTCAGCGCTGGCATAGGCTGGTATTTGCTGCGCCGCGATGCCGCAACCGA